>CACKBA010000003.1 GCA_902598295.1 uncultured Bacteroidota bacterium | reverse complement strand
TGCTATTGGGGCATTGAAAAAATATGGGCTGATTAAAGGTTTATACTTAACTACAATACGAATTTTTAAATGCAATCCATGGAATAAAAATTGTGGGTACGACCCTGTTCCATAATAAACTATATTTGAATGTATGGATGAATTAATTTTTAATCATAATTTAAGCGAATCTATAATAAGCTTTGGACCGATAACAATTTATTGGTACAGCCTCATGTTTTTGTTAGCTTTTTTTGCTGGATACAAACTAATGGAAAAAATTTATGTTAAAGAAAATAAAGATCTAAAACTGCTAGATCCTTTTCTTGTCCATATGGTTCTTGGTACTCTCATAGGTGCAAGACTTGGTGAAGTTTTTTTTTATAATTGGGAATATTTTCAAAACAATTTATTAGAAATATTTCTGCCTATAAAAATTGATGAAAATGGTTGGAATTTCGTTGGATACAGGGGTCTATCAAGTCATGGTGCAACTATTGGAATCATTTTATCGATAATTATTTATAAGATAAAATATAAATATGAGTCTGTATTATGGATTTTTGATAGGCTTGTTATTGTTGTTGCACTGGGTGGAATGTTAGTTAGAATTGGTAATTTTTTCAATTCTGAAATTGTAGGAAACTATACAAACTCAAATTATGGTGTTATTTTTTTAAATAGATCTGAGAATTTACCAAGACATCCTGCTCAACTTTACGAATCATTGGGGTATTTAATTCTATTTATAATTTTGTATACACTGTATAACAAGACAAAACTAATCGATAAAAAAGGATTCTTTTTTGGATTTTTCTTAATCTTTTTATTTGGTGTCAGATTTATTGTGGAATATGTAAAAGAAAGTCAAGGAGGGATAGAGAGCTATCTTGGATTACTTAGCACTGGCCAATGGCTAAGTATTCCTTTTATGTTTATTGGTTTAATACTACTTCTGAGAAGTAATTCAACTAGGATTTGAAAAAAAATTATTTGTCAAAAGGTTTTAATCGTTTACTCATAAGTTTGTTCTTCATGTTTTTAGGACCAACTGTTGTATTTTCTGCTTTTAAAAACGAGGGTCATGAATTTTATTATTTTGTTTTAATTTTAGGAACGATTTTTTGCTTAATGGCAGTATATTTACTTTATTCAGGAATAATGATAATTGTTAGAACCTTATCTGAAAAAGAGTATAATAATTTTAAAAATGATTAAAGTAAAATTTCCAGATGGTAAAGAGTTAAGTTATGATGATGGAATAACTCCATTTGAAATAGCCGAAAAAATTAGTCCTGCATTAGCTAGAGATGTTTTGAGTGTAGAATATAATAATGAAATCATTGAAACTAAAACAAAACTTTTTGCCGATGGAAATATAAAATTTTTCAAATGGGATGATGATGAAGGAAAAAAGGCTTTTTGGCATTCTACCGCGCATCTTCTAGCACAGGTTATCCTTGATTTATTTCCCAAATCCAAATTAACAATTGGACCTGCAATTGAAAATGGTTTTTATTATGATGTTGATTTCCAAAACTCAACCTTTTCTGAAAATGATTTTTCTAAAATCGAAAATAAAATGATTGAGGAAGCGAGAAAAAATCATTCTTTTAACATGAGAGAAATTTCAAATTCAGATGCACTCAGTTACTATAAAAAACATAAAAATGAGTACAAGTGTGAATTAATCAAGAGTCTTGGCAATGAAAAAATAACTTTTTGTGATCATGCTGATTTTACTGATTTGTGCAAAGGAGGACATATACCATCGACAAAATACATAAAGAGTGTTAAACTATTAAATATTGCTGGGGCATATTGGAGAGGTGATGAAAATAATAAACAACTTACCAGAATTTATGGAATCAGTTTTCCAAAAGAAAAATTATTAAAAGAATATCTTCACTTGATTGAAGAAGCCAAGAAGAGAGATCACAGGGTTTTAGGAAAAAAATTAGGATTATTTACATTTTCAGAAAATGTTGGTTTGGGTCTTCCATTATGGTTACCTGAAGGAACTGAGCTTCGATCACGTCTTGAGGGATTTTTAAAAACTGCACAAAAAAAGGCAGGCTATGAAATGGTAATAACACCTCACATCGGTAACAAAAAATTATATGTTCAATCTGGGCATTATGAAAAATATGGAGAAAGCACATTTTTTCCAATCAAAACTCCTAAAGAGGATGAAGAGTTTCTACTAAAACCGATGAACTGCCCTCATCATTGTGAAATATATAGTTCACGTAAGTGGAGTTATAAAGATTTACCAGTAAGATACGCTGAATTTGGTACAGTTTATCGTTATGAACAAAGTGGAGAATTGCATGGATTAACTAGAGTTAGAGGTTTTACGCAAGATGATGCACATATTTTCTGTACTCAAGAACAATTATTGGACGAATTTATAAAAGTAATAGATTTAGTTCTTTATGTGTTCAAGTCTCTTGGATTTGAGGAATTTACTGCTCAAATATCTCTAAGAGATAAGGAAAAAATGGAGAAATATATCGGCTCTGATAATATTTGGAATCTAGCTGAAAAAGCAATTCTCAAGGCTGCAAAATCAAAAAATCTTAATTACAGAGTTGAGTATGGTGAAGCAGCATTTTATGGTCCCAAACTTGATTTCATGGTTAAAGATGCTTTAAAAAGAGAATGGCAGTTAGGTACAATTCAAGTAGATTATAACTTGCCTGAGAGGTTTAATCTTACTTTCAAAAACAAGAATAATGAAGACGAGAGACCTGTAATGATTCATAGAGCACCATTTGGTAGTTTAGAAAGATTTATTGCTATTCTAATTGAGCATACCGCAGGTGTTTTTCCTCTGTGGCTTGCTACAAATCAAATTACCCTTATTTCAGTTGGTGAAAAACACCAAAATTACACTCAAAAAGTTTTAAATTTATTAGAAAAAGCCGAAATTCGCGCATCAACTGATTTTAGAAATGAAACTGTTAGTAAAAAAATTCTAGAAGCAGAAATGAAAAAAACACATATAATGGGAATAATTGGAGACAAAGAAATTAAAAATAATGAAGTGACAATTAGGCTCAGAGGGGGTGATTTAGTTGGTGGCATTAAAATCGAATCTCTAACAGAATACATTAGTCATAAAGTAAACGAATCACAAATAATTAATCTAAACTCATAATCATAGCACTAAGAAGAAAAAGAGGGAAAAGACCCGGAAGAATAATCAAAAAAAATCCTCACAAAATTAACGGTGAGATTACTGCCCATGAAGTCAGGCTGGTAGGTGATAACGTTGAAGTTGGAATATATCCAGTCGGTGAAGCTCTACAAATTGCAAAAACATTAGAAACGGACTTGGTTGAGATATCTCCAAAAGCACTTCCACCTGTGTGTAAAGCAATGGATTATAAAAAGTTTTTATATGATCAAAAGAAAAGAGAAAAATATCTAAAAGCAAAAACTCAAAAGGTAGTTGTAAAAGAAATCAGATTTGGTCCTCAAACTGATATTCATGACTACGAGTTCAAGAAAAAGCACGCGATAAAATTTTTAGAAGATGGTGCAAAACTAAAAGCATTTGTTTTTTTTAAAGGTAGATCAATCATTTTTAAAGAACAGGGACAAATTTTATTATTAAAATTAGCGCAAGAATTGGAGGAATATGGAAAAGTTGAACAATTGCCTGTGCTAGAAGGAAAAAAAATGATTATGTTTGTGAGCCCAAAAAAAGTAAAGAAATAGTCCATGAGTAAAATGAAAACTAAATCCAGTGCCAAAAAGAGGTTTAAAGTAACTGGCAGTGGTAAAATAAAAAGAAAACACGCATTTAAAAACCATATATTAACTAAGAAATCTAAAAAGAGAAAGTTAAAGCTCACTCATGATGGTCTGGTTAGTGATAGTGATTTGAACAGCATAAAAAAACAACTCAGACTAAAATAAATAATAGTTTAACCAGACAAAAGGTATAAGTTTAATAATAACACCTAAGTCAAAAAAATAAAAATATGTCAAGATCAGTAAACTCAGTTGCATCAAGAAGAAAAAGAAAAAAAATACTAAAAGAAGCTAAAGGTTACTTTGGTAGAAGAAAAAATGTTTATACAGTCGCAAAAAATGCTGTTGAAAAAGCTTTAACATATGCTTACAGAGACAGAAGAAACAAGAAAAGAAGTTTTAGGTCACTGTGGATTCTTAGAATTAATGCTGCAGCTAGACAAAATGGACTTTCATACTCAGAACTAGTTCATAAATTAAAAGTAAATAAAATAGATATAAACAGGAAAGTTTTGGCCGATATGGCTATGAATGATTCTGAAAGGTTTTCTAAATTGATTAAGAACTTAAAATAAATCTTCTTCATCCTCAGATCTATATGCACCACTTTCAAATGCTTGGTCAGGATTTACTTTTTTATCCTTGTTAATTTTTGACTGATATTCAAAGGGGTTTTCAAAAGCAGAAAGATTTTCAAATTTACCAAGAGAGTTGATAAATTTAAGTTTTATAGAACTAAGACCTCCATTTCTGTGTTTAGCAACAATGAATTCTGCCTGACCTAGTGCTGGAGATCTTTCCTCATCATCCCATTCATCAATTTTATAATATTCTGGTCTATATAGGAAGGATACAATATCAGCATCTTGTTCTATTGCACCAGATTCTCTCAAGTCAGAAAGGATTGGTCTTTTTGTACCACCTCTCAATTCTACAGCTCTAGATAATTGGGAAAGAGCAATAATTGGAATATCAAGTTCCTTTGCTAGAGCTTTTAAATTTCTTGAAATAGTAGATATTTCTTGTTCCCTATTTCCAGATTTTTGACTTGAACCCAGTGTCATAAGCTGAAGATAATCTACGACAATAAGTTTTATGCCAAACTGAGAAGATAACCTTCTTGCTTTAGCTCTTAATTCAAAAATTGATAATGAGGGAGTATCATCAATATAAAGAGGAGCGCTCTCAAGATCAGTTACTTTTACATTTAATAATTCCCACTCAAACTTTTCTAACTTACCAGTTCTTAATTTTTCTGAATTAAGGCCAGTTTCAGAGGAGATTAAACGGGTTATCAACTGTATTGCAGACATTTCCAATGAGAAAAAAGCGACAGGAATATTATTTTCAACTGTGATATTTCTAGCCATTGATAACGTAAATGCAGTTTTACCCATCCCTGGTCTTGCTGCAACAATAATTAAATCACTTGGTTGCCATCCTGATGTTAATCTGTCAATTTCGCCAAATCCTGAAGCTATACCACTCAAACCCTCTTTTTTTGATATTTCCTCTATTTTTTTCTTTGCTGCCAAAACCAAGTCCTCTGCAGATTGAGTATTTTTTTTCAAATTTCGTTGGGAAATATCATATATTTTTGATTCTGCCTTATCCAATAAATCAAAAACATCAGAAGTTTCATCATATGAATCTTCAATTATCTCATTTGAAATGGAAATAAGCTTACGTTGTATAAATTTTTGTAAAATAATTCTTGAGTGAAATTCTATGTGGGCAGATGATGATACTTTTTGTGATAATTCAATGAGATAGTAATCTCCCCCAACAGAGTTCAAAGTACCATCTTTTTTTAATTGAAAAGATACAGTCTTAATATCTATAGGTTCCTGCTTTTCAAATAAACTAATAATTGCATTGAATATTAATTGATGACTTTCTTTGTAGAAAGCTTCAGGTTGAAGAATATCAATAACTTCATCTACTCCCTTTTTATCAATCATCATAGCACCTAATACAACTTCTTCTAAATCAATAGCTTGTGGTGGTAATTTACCTTTCTGAAGGGAAAAAACGGAGGCATTTTCGCCATACTGATTAACATTTGTATTGGAAATCCTTTTCACGTATCTAACATAAAAAAATAAAAAATTATTTATGAAAATTTAAACTAAAACAAACAAACATTATTTGTTAATAATTATTAGAAAATTGTTAATAGTGCAAAATTAATCACTGTATACACCTATGTCTGTGAACCTTGCCATTCTTTTTTTTAACAATTCATTAATACTTTGTTTCTTGAGTTCATTAAATGTATTTATAATTACTTTTTTGAGAGAGTTGTATATTTTTCCTGGATTCTGATGAGCTCCACCAAGGGGCTCCTTAATGATTTTATCAATTAATTTATTTTTTTTCATATCCATTGGTGTCAACTTTAATGCCTCAGCAGCTTGTTCTTTATGATCCCAACTTCTCCATAAAATTGAAGAACATGATTCAGGTGATATGACAGAATACCATGTATTTTCTAACATCATTATTTTGTCACCAACTCCAATTCCAAGAGCACCGCCAGAAGCACCCTCACCAATAACAACAACAATAATTTGAGTTCTTATTTTAAACATTTCATATAAATTTCTTGCTATTGCCTCTGCCTGCCCCTTTTCTTCTGCTTCTATTCCTGGATAAGCACCTGGTGTATCAATTAGAGTTACGATTGGAAGTGAAAATTTTTCGGCCAACTTCATCAGTCTTAATGCCTTTCTGTAACCTTCGGGATTAGCCATTCCAAAGTTTCTATACTGTCTACTTTTAATATTATTTCCCTTTTGCTGACCAATAAACATAAAAGTTTGATTATTTAATTTACCTAGTCCTCCAATCATAGCCTTATCATCCGATATATTTCTATCTCCATGAAGCTCTAGAAAATTATTGGATGTCATATTTTCTATGTAGTCGAGAGTATAAGGTCTAGATGGATGCCTGGAGAGTTGGACTCTTTGCCATGGGGTTAATGATTCGTAAATTTCTTTTTTTTTTAAAACTATCTGTGACTTAATTTCCTTCAACATATCCTTTACGTCAACCTTGCCATCATCTCCTAATTTTTTACAATTTTCTAATTGCTCATTCAAATCTTTTAAAGGCAACTCAAAATCTAGATATTCCATTATTATAAATATACATCAACAAACTTTATTTTAATGATAATTTGACAATATATGCAGTGACTAATGCAAAAATTAAATTGGGTATCCAAGCTCCTACGTAAGGATTTAAATTTGACTCAGTTACTAAAACTGAAAAAAATTTGTCAAAGAAAACAAAAATAAAAGCAAGTGTTATACCCAGTGCTAAATTTAAGCCAATACCTCCCCTTTTTTTAAAAGATGAAACTACAACAGCTAAAACTGTCAAAATAATTACTGAAACCGGTATAGTTATCCGTTTATTTTTTTCCAAGATATGACTACTTAAAAGAGGTGAACCACTTTTTCTTTCACTATTAATAAATCTATTTAACTCAAAAAAATTTAAGGTCTTTGCTTGAAAATTTACAATTTCCAAATCTGACATATTAAAATTCATAAGGGTGTCAAAGATTCTTTTACTTACTATTTCCTCTGATTGATTTTTGAAAGTTCTTTTAAAATAATCAGTAAGTCTAAATAAACTATCTTTCTCAATCCATCTAATGTTTCTCGCAAATATTTTTTGTTGAAGTTTGTTACCATTAAATTTTTCAATAGAAAAATTATAAGCCTGATTTCTAGTTTTATTGTATGAACTGACATATAGGTATTCGTTTTCTGATATTTGTTTGTAAACAGATTGAAGGCTATTAGTTCTATTTTTTTTACTCAAATACTTGTTCTGAAATATTGTAAAGTTTTTATTTTTTTGCGGTACAATAAACATTCCTGAAAAAACAGATACCATTGCAATAACAATTGAAGTTGTAACAAATGGTTGTAAATACCTTTTAAAAGAAACTCCAGAGCTTAAAATTGCAACAACTTCAGAATTTGATGATAATTTAGAAGTGAACCAAATTACAGCGAGAAAAACAAAAATAGGAAATAAAAAATATCCATAATACCATATAAAATCCAAGTAGTAATTAAAAACTTCGTAAAAACTTAAGTCGTGTTCTTTGAACTTATCAATTTTTTCAGATATATCAACTAAAATACCTATCGGGATAAAAAGAAGAAACATAAAAAGAAATGATTTCACAAATTGCTTACTTATGTATTTATCAAGAATTTTCATTATAACTTGTTATCTAATTTTTTAACCATTATGTTTTTCCACTTTTCAAAATTACCATCTAAAATTTTCTCTTTTGTTTTTTTTATAATCCAACTGTAAAAACCTAAATTATGTATTGTTGCAATTTGTTTGCCTAAATTCTCGTTTATTGAAAAAAGATGACGTAAGTAAGCTTTTGAATATTGAGTGTCGACAAAAGTTGTTCCATTTGGATCTATTTGAGAAAAGTCTTTTTTCCATTTTTCATTTTTTATATTGATTTTTCCCTCTGATGTAAAAAGCATACCATTTCTTGCATTTCTTGTGGGCATTACGCAATCAAACATGTCAACACCCAAAGATATATTTTCTAAAATATTTTTTGGTGTTCCAACTCCCATCAAGTATCTGGGTTTAGTTTCAGGTAGTTTATTACATACTATCTCACACATCTCATACATTAAATCGTGAGGTTCACCTACTGACAGACCTCCAATGGCATTGCCTGGTAAATCCATCGAGGAAATAAATTCTGCTGATTCAGATCTCAGGTCACTGTAAACACTGCCTTGAACTATAGGAAATAAAAACTGATTTCTTACGGGGTTTTCGCTTTTCTTTTGAAATTCATTTATACACCTTTGAAGCCACCTGTGCGTTAAATTCATTGATTTTCTAGCATAATCTTTTTTACAAGGATATGGGGTACATTCATCAAAAGCCATAATTATATCTGCTCCAATATTTTTTTGAATTTGTATTGCTTTCTCTGGACTAAAAAAGTGATATGAACCATCAATATGAGATTTAAATTTTACACCTTCCTCTTCAATTTTTCTATTGGCTGAGAGAGAATAAACTTGATACCCCCCACTGTCTGTCAAAATATTTTTGTCCCACGACATAAAATCATGAATTCCGCCAGATTTTTTTATTATTTCGTCACCTGGACGAAGGTACAAGTGATAAGTATTGGCTAGTAAAATATCTGGGTCAGACGATTCTACCAAATCTCTATTATGTAGACCTTTTATGGCTGCAGATGTTGCAACAGGCATAAAAATTGGAGTATTTATTTTTCTACCATTTAACGTGATTTCCCCTACCCTCGCCCTAGTTTTTATATCTTTTTTTATAATTTTGAAGTGCACTTTTCAAATATATTAATATATAATATCACAAAAGTTAATAAGTTTGATAAAGATTTACTGATTAGTAGCTATAAATCAATATTTTCATAGTATGACAACCACCCAGAAATTAATTTTTCAAGTTAGAAGAGATATTGTTAGAATGGTTCATTCAAACAACTCCGGACACCCTGGGGGATCGCTTGGTTGTACTGAATTTTTGGTTGTCTTATTTTTTCAAATAATGAAAAGAAAGGATGGTTTTGATATGAATGGTTTTGATGAGGACCTCTTTTTTTTATCCAACGGTCACATTTCACCCGTATTTTATAGTGTATTAGCTAGATCTGGGTACTTTCCAATTGAAGAGTTATCAACCTTTAGAGATATTAACTCAAGGTTACAGGGACATCCAACAACCCATGAAGGTCTTCCGGGAATTAGAATTGCCAGTGGTTCTTTAGGACAAGGTTTATCTGTATCTATCGGAGCAGCACTAACAAAGAAAATGAATGGAGAAAAAAATATTGTATATAGCCTACATGGAGATGGTGAACTACAAGAGGGACAAAACTGGGAAGCAATCATGTATGCCGCTGCAAATAAAGTTGATAATTTGATTTGTACAATAGACAATAACAATAAACAAATTGATGGTGATTTAAAAGATGTTTTAGATTTGGGAAATATTGAGTCAAAATTCAAAAGTTTTGGTTGGTTAACAATTAATTTAGAGAATGGAAACGATATAGATGAAGTTAAGGCAGCATTAATAAAAGCTAAAGAAAAATGTTTTAGTGGTAAGCCAGTTGTTATAATTATGAAAACTGTAATGGGCAATGGAGTTGACTATATGATGGGAACACATAAATGGCACGGAGTTGCACCAAACGACAAAGAACTTGAGATTGCTTTAAATCAAAACCCAGAAACACTAAATGATTATTAAATGTTTGGATATAAAAACTTAGGTAATAATGACACAAGAAGCGGATTTGGAGCTGGTTTGGTCGAAGCTGCAACTCAAAATACGGAGATTGTTGCTTTATGTGCAGATTTAACTGGGTCATTAAAAATGAATGATTTTAAAGAAAAATTTCCAAATAGGTTTTTTCAAATTGGTATTGCAGAGGCAAATATGATTGGAATTGCCGCTGGTATGACGATTGGAAATAAAATTCCATACACAGGCACTTTTGCTAACTTTTCAACAGGAAGAGTTTACGATCAAATAAGACAATCGATTGCTTACTCTAATAAAAATGTCAAAATATGTGCATCACATGCTGGAATTACATTAGGTGAAGATGGTGCAACACATCAAATACTTGAAGATATTGGGATGATGAAAATGCTTCCCGGCATGGTTGTCATAAACCCATGTGATTTTAATCAAACTAAAGCAGCAACTATTGAAATATCTAAATACATTGGTCCTGTTTATCTAAGATTTGGAAGACCAAAAGTTCCTAATTTTACAGACGAAAATCAAAAGTTTAAAATTGGACAAGGGGTTAGATTAATTGAAGGTAATGATATTACTATTGTATGTACAGGACATCTGGTTTGGCATGCTATTGAAGCTGCTGATTTTTTAAAAAACAAAGGTGTTTCTGTTGAGGTTATTAATATTCATACCATTAAACCACTTGATCAGGAGATTATCCTTAAGTCTATCAAAAAAACAGGATGTGTTGTTAGTGCAGAAGAGCACAACACAATAGGTGGGTTAGGAGAATCCGTTGCCTCCTTAATTGTTAAAAATAAATTGGTTCCAATGGAATTTGTTGGTGTCAATGATAAGTTTGGAGAATCTGGCAAGCCTACCGATTTGATGAAAAAATATGGATTATCAACAGATTCAATTGTTAGTAAGTGTGAAAAAGTTTTAAAAAGAAAATAATCTGTACTCTCACTCATTATCCAGATAGTCTGGTATCCCATCTCCATCTGTGTCATCTGCCACCCCGTCACCATTAACATCGTACTCATCTTTAGTTGGGACACCGTCATTATCATCATCTGGGTCTTGATAGTTTGGAATTGTATCCGAATCGGTATCATCATTATCAAAATTACTATCTCCATCCAAGTCTTCAAGAATTGTTAGTACAGTATCATTATCATGGTCCGTTCTATTGAGAGTAATCATCTCAACCTGAAATATCAAAGGAGAGTATGATGGGATACTAACTGTTGCAGTGTTGTAATAACCTAAACCGGATGGCATTATAATAAAGCCAAGTCCAAAGTTTGTAAAATTATAAGTACCATTGGGATTTATGTCGATATTACCTTTTTTTAAAAAAGGAACAAACTCCTGAAAACCTCTAACAACATTTTTAGCCTGAAGCCAAATTGGAGTATTTCTTTTATCAAATACATCTTTGTTCAACAACATTCCTTTGTATCTAACATAAACAGAGTCAGCTACCGTGGGACTCTCTCCAATTCCCTCCCGCAAAATAACATAATAAGCAGTATGCGGGAATAAGTCACCATTTGAATCTTTAACATTAATTTGGAAACTACTGACCTGATCATAAATTGAAGTTTTATTCGAATTATTACCTTTGATTGAATCAATAATTAATTCGGGAGCGTCACCTGGACCAAGGTTTGAGAAATCTTCATAATTATAGAAATGATTTTGCATAAAATCAATTATTGAATCGTTTTCAATAATGTGTTGTTCTCCATAATCATTTGCTGGAATTTCATTAGTGGTATTTTCATCATCTTTTTTACAAGATGCTAAACAAAAAAGAAAAACTACAAAAAGGAAAAGGTGTTTATGGTTTGATAAAGTAAATTTATTTTTCAAATCTGGTGCAAGATACGATTTTCTTAATATTTTTGATATAATAAAACTTTACTGTATATGATATTAGATAATGACAAAATTTTTAGAATATGCAATAGACTCGCGTATCAAATTATTGAGGAAAGCGATGAATCAGATTACATATTTCTTGTTGGTATTAAAGAAAAAGGTTTTGAAATCGCAGAAATAATTGAAAAACAAATAATTTCTTTTTCCAAAAGAAAGGTAAATCTTTATTCCATTGAAATTGAAAAAAACAATGATAGTAATTCAATTAAGTTTAACCATAAATTATCTAAAAATTGTTTAATATTTTTAATTGATGATGTTTTAAACACCGGTAAAACATTGTTTAAATGTGTAAATTATTTTTTCAATATAGGTCTTGAAAATATTAAAACGATTGTCTTGATAGATAGAGATCATAAAAAATTCCCTGTTAATGTAGATATAAAAGGTGTTTCCTTATCAACAAATTTCGAAGATACCGTAAGAATAATATCTGAAAAGAAAAAATTACGAGCAGAACTTGTCTAGAATTTTCAGAATCTTGTTACATGCATCCATTTTATTACCTAAGTCATAATCTAATTCATATTTTGCTCTTTTATAATAATGAATTCTCTCTAGCATATGTTTGGAAACAAATTCAAGCATCTGCTTCTCTGTTTGAACTTCTTTTATCAATGGACGATTTAATTTTTTCTTAAATAATTTTTTTGATAATTGTTGGATATTTGGTTTTAAAAATATTGTTAAATCTGTATTTTTAGTGATTAAATCAATATTGTCAAAATAACATGGTGTACCCCCACCGAGTGATAAAACAAAAAGGTTTTTTTTAGACATCATTTTTTCGAGCATTGCCCTTTCTTTTTTTCTAAATTCAATTTCACCTAAATCATTAAAAATATTTTTAACGTTTTTATTATAGTTTTTCTCTATTAATTCATCAAGGTCAAAAAACTTAATATTTAAAATTTTTGATATTTTTTTTCCAATACTTGTTTTACCCGAACCCATATAACCCATTAAAATGATTGGTCGATTTATTTTTTTTAAAATGTGTTGGTGCATGCACAACAAATTTAAAGGAAATTATCTTTGAAAAATGATATTATTGGTCCTATATTTGCAAGCGTTTAAATCCGACCTGGTAGCTCAGTTGGTAGAGCATCTCCCTTTTAAGGAGAGGGTCCTGGGTTCGAGCCCCAGCCAGGTCACAATTCTAGCGCACGTGGCGAAACTGGTAGACGCGCTAGGTTGAGGGCCTAGTGGGAAATATCCCTTGGAGGTTCGAGTCCTCTCGTGTGCACTTTAGTATTTTGAAAAAAAAGGTCTTCATAATAGGTTCCGGGTTTTCCTCCCTTTCAGCGGCATGTTATCTTGCAAAATATGGTTTTGACGTTTCAATCTTTGAAAAGAACGATAGTTTTGGAGGTCGAGCTAGACAATTTAAAACAAATGGATATACTTTTGATATGGGCCCAAGTTGGTATTGGATGCCAGATGTTTTTAACAGATTTTTCAAGGATTTTAATAAAAAATCGAGTGACCTCTATGAAATAAAAAAATTGAACCCAGGATACAAAGTTTTTTTTAAGAATAATGAGGCAGTTACTATCAGCTCTGATGTAAATAAAATTATTGAAACCTTTGAGAATATTGAGAAAGGAAGTGGAAAAAAATTAAAAAAATTTTTGAGAGAAGCAAAAAATAATTATGAATTAGCTGTCAAAGATATGCTATATAAAATGCCAGGTTTTTCAATTCTAGAATTAATTAATTTAAGAACAATTTTAAAATTCAACCTCTTTTTAACTAACATAAATAAGCAAGTTAATGGCCTTTTCAAAAATGAAATGCTTAGGTCAATTTTAAAATTTCCAGTACTATTTTTAGGTGCTAAGCCAAACAAGACTCCTGCTTTTTACAATTTTATGAATTATGCAGATTTTGGACTAGGAACATGGCAACCAAAAAATGGATTTTATGACGTGGTAAAGTCAATGATTAAAATTGCTGAAGAACAGGGTGTTAGTTTTAATAAAAATTCGAATGTTGATAAAATCAATATTGATTCTGGAGAAGTAAAAAGCATAACAGTAAATGGAAAAAAATTAGATTGTGATTTCCTTGTATCAGGTGCTGATTATGCTCATACTGAAAGTTTACTTGATAAAAAATTCAGAAACTATTCATCCAGATACTGGGAAAAAAGAGTTTGGTCTCCATCCTCATTATTATTTTATGTCGGTATTAAAAAAAGATTAAAAAATCTAAATCACCACAATTTATTTTTTGATACAAGTTTTAAAAAACATTCTAGCGAGATTTATACAAACCCAGTTTGGCCTGAGAATCCTTTATTCTATGTTAACTTAACATCAAAAACTTTTCAGCATACTGCACCTAAAGGTCATGAAAACTGTTTTATTCTAATACCAATTGCAACTAACTTGGAGGATTCGAATGATATCAGGGAAAAATATTTTGATATGGTTTTGGATAGAATGGAAAAGTTGACAAAGCAGAAAATTAGAAGTTTTATTGATTATAAAAGATCATATTGCATCAAAGATTTTAAGGAAGACTACAATTCCTATGGTGGTAATGCATATGGTTTAGCAAATACACTTTTACAAACTGCCTTTTTACGACCAAAATTAAAAAGCAAAAAAGTAAAAAAATTGTATTTTAGTGGACAGTTAACAGTACCAGGACCGGGTGTCCCACCTGCAATTGTTTCTGGTAAACTTGTTGCAAATATTATAAAAAATGAAGGAACTATTTGATAAAGTATGTGCTGACTGCTCTAGAAACGTAACCAAAACGTACAGCACTTCCTTCAGTTTGGCCACCAGAATGCTATCCAAAAATATTAGAGAAGATATTTACAATATTTATGGTTTTGTAAGATTTGCTGATGAAATTGTTGATACTTTTCATAATTATGATAAAGAAACACTTCTGAACAGATTCATAGATGAACTCGAATATTCTTTAAATAACAACATAAGTTTAAACCCTATATTAAACTCATTTCAAAAAACTGTAAAAAAACACAATATTGATAAACATCTAATTGATTCATTTTTGAGTAGCATGCGTCTTGATTTGGAAAAAAAAGAATATGCCAACTATGAAGATTATAAAAGTTACATATATGGGTCAGCAGATGTTGTTGGATTGATGTGTCTTAAAGTTTTTGTACAAGGCGATTCTAGTATGTATAATCAACTTAAACCATATGCAATATCACTTGGATCGGCTTTTCAAAAAGTTAATTTTTTAAGAGATTACAAAGACGATTTAAAAGAATTAAAAAGAACATATTTCCCCAATCTTGTTAACAAGTCATTCGATGATCTAGAAAAGAAAAAAATTCTAAATGAGATAAAACAAGATTTCGCGGTGGCATTAAAAGGTATATATATGCTTCCAAATAACTCAAAATTTGGTGTTTATGCTGCTTATAAATATTACAAAAGGTTGTTAAAAAAATTGGATAAAACATCAACATCAGTAATTAAGAATAAAAGAGTTAGAGTTCCTAATTACCAAAAAGTAGATGTTTTAGCTCGGTCATATGTTAGATACAGATTAAACATTTTATAATGGAAACATTTCTTTGGATATTATCATTAATAGGAACATTTTGTTTTATGGAATTCATGGCTTGGTTCAGTCATAAATATATTATGCATGGATTTCTTTGGTATCTCCATAAAGATCACCATGTTAAAAACCATGACACCTGGTTTGAAAAAAATGATTTTTTCTTCATTTTTTATGCTGTTATTAGTATGGGATTTGTTCTTTCATGGGCACAATTAGGATTTGTTTATGGGTTACCAATAGCTATTGGAATTGCCCTTTATGGACTGACTTATTTTATAGTACACGATATATTTATTCACAGAAGATTCAAGATATTTAGAAATGCTAACAACTGGTATGCAAAAGGAATTAGGAGAGCACACAAAATGCATCACAAAAATATCCACAAAACTGGGGGTGAATGTTTTGGAATGCTAATAGTTCCCTTTAAGTATTTTAAATAATACTCATTTTGACTGCCGCAGCTGCACAATCATATCCTTTATTTCCATATTTTCCCCCACTCCTATCCAAAGCCTGCTGGTAGTTATCATCAGTGAGTAGACATAATATAATAGGAGATTTACCATTATTGTTTAAATCTTTAATACCATCAAAAACTGATTGAGCAATATATTTATAATGAGAAGTTTCACCTTTTATAATACTTCCAATCGCCAATATAGCATCGTATTTTTCCAGTGATTGGATTTTGGAACAACCATATATTAATTCATAACTTCCTGGTACTTTCAATTCAAAAATATCATCACTTTTAATACCAATTCCCTCAAAAAAACGATAAGCACCATCAAGTAATCTATTAATTATTTCTGTATTCCACTCCGAGCATATAATCGCAAACTTTTTGTTCGGATAACGATTCCCTACGGAGCCAAGATTGACGGCAGATTTTAATTTTTCTAAATCTAAATCAGGCTTATAATTACTAGACATTATTTTAGTTGCTCAATTTTAATGTCTATCAAATCTGCTTCAGCAGATTTTGGAAAATCTTCTTTTATAGATGTGAAAAATTTTAAGGCTTTATTATTGTTACCTGTTTTAATTGCCACATCACCAGCCTTAAGTAAAATAATTGGTTTTGTAAAACTATTAGATGATACTCTTATAGCTTTTTCATAATAACTGAGTGCATCGTCAAATTGGTTAATTTGAACAAAAGAATCACCAATTGTTGATAGAGACAAAGAATTTAGAACATCATCTTTGGATGAAAATTGATTTAGATACTCAATAGCTAAATCATATTTTTTTAGTTGATAATATGCCATACCAGATGAGTAATATGAAATATTTGCTGCTGGAGTACCCTTGTAATTATCAATAATATCTAGAAAACCAAATTTTCCATCTGCGCCATTGAGTGCAAGTTTGTAGAGTGAATCCTTATCAGTTGTGGTATTTAAAGCCATGTCAAAGTACTTTTGAGCGGTAAATATTTCAGTATTTGATTCATTAATTTTGGGTTGAATAACATATCTGTCGTACGTAAAGTAGAGAGCAAATAGGACTAAAAGTCCTAAAACACCATAAAGGAAATAGTTTTGGTATTTACTAATTATAAATTCCGATTTACTGGCGCTTACATCAAGTGTATCAAAAACTTTTTTTGTTGAGCTATTTTCGCTGGAAACTCGACTTTTTCTTAATTTGTTTGATTTCTTTTTATATGTTGCCATTCGTGTGGCAAAAATATAATTTTATTTAAATGATGCATGATAATTAGTTAATTATTTTTTATAATTTTCAGAGTAAATTAAATTTAATGTCAGGTTTGTTAATTAATAAAATTTCAATTTTAAACTACAAGAATATTTTAGATAAAACATTCAATTTTGACAATAAAATCAACTGCTTTGTAGGAAATAACGGAGTTGGTAAAACAAATATTTTAGATTCTATATATCACTTGGCAATAGGTAAAAGCTCTTTTTCGATTTCCAATGAAAACAATATAAACCATGAGTCAGAGTTTATGCTTTTAGACGGTTTGTTTTCAATAAATAATAAGAAGGAGAATATAACGTGTAGCTTAAAAAGAAATGAAACAAAAGTTTTAAAGAGAAATGAAAAGATATATAAAAAACTATCTGATCATTTTGGATTAATACCTGTTGTATTAATATCTCCTTACGATACAAATTTAATTATTGAAGGAAGTTCTGAAAGAAGAAAATTTATGGACAGTATCATATCAACTTATGATAAAAACTATCTTCAGAACATAATAACCCACGGAAAACTAATAAAACAAAGAAATAAAATTTTGAAATATTTTAATAAATCTGCCAAAATTGATATGGATAGTATTTTAGTTTACAATGACCAAATAGTTAAACTCTCCAAACCAATTCACGAATGCAGAAAAAATTTTGTAAGTGAATTTGTTCCGTTGGTGATTGATAAATACAATAATATTTCAGGCAAAAATGAAAAAGTAACATTACAATATAAAAGCGATCTTAATGAGAATGAAATCGGTGACCTATTGGAAAAATCTTTTCAAAAAGATATGATTTTACAATTTACTTCATGTGGTATTCATAAAGATGATTTGATATTCAAGATTGATAATAATTCAATTAAAAGATTTGGTAGTCAAGGTCAACAAAAATCTTTTTTGATTTCACTAAGATTTGCTGAATTTGAATTTCTAAAAAATAGTAACGACCTCGCCCCGATTCTTTTAATGGATGATATATTTGATAAACTTGATATTCACAGAGTAAAAAATATTGTTGATTTGGTTAATTCCTCAGAATTTGGTCAATTATTTGTCTCTGACACTGATAAACCTAGAATTGAAAAAGTTATAAGAAGTTTGAAAAACTCCTCTGAAATTTTTGAAATATGAAGAGAAACTATGAAACAAATAGCGTTAAGGAAATTTTAAATAGTTTTTTTAACCAAAAGCAAATAAGTCAGGGTGTTTTCAATTCAAAAGTTGGTATCGCATGGAAAAAAACAGCCGGGAAACAGTTTTCAAAATATACTAAAGACATTTACTTAAAAAGAAATACTCTTTACATTAAGGTTTCAAATCCTATACTTAAGGATGAAATTTCTTATTCTAAGAATAAAATTATCGAATTAATTAATTCTGAGCTGAAACAAGATATTATTGAAAAAATAGTTCTATTGTAGAGTTATGAAAAATGAAAATTTGATTCAATTTCAGCATTTTCATTACTATCTGATCCATGAACTGAATTTTCACCTTTAGACAATGCATATTTTTTTCTAATAGTTCCTTCCTCAGCATCAGTTGGATCAGTACTGCCAATTAATTTTCTAAATTCATCGACAGCATTGTCCTTTGATAAAACAGCAGCAACAATGGGACTTCTACTCATATATGTCGTTAAATCATCAAAAAAAGGTCTATTCTCATGAATTTTATAAAATCTTTTTGCATCATTTAAACTCAGTTTCACCATTTTTAATTCAATAATTTTAAAACCTGCGTCTGTAATATCGCCTAATATTTTTCCTGTTAACCCTCTTTCAACTGCATCAGGTTTGATCATCATAAAAGTTTTATTATTCATAATTTTTTTTTGCAAACCTAATAAAAACATTCAAATCATTTATTGTAAATTATGCTATTATTATGATTACAATTTCTATAATTGGTTCTGGAAAACTCTCATATAATCTTAGTGAAGCGTTTATTAGCAATAAAGAACTTAGATTAAATGAAATATACTCACGAAACAACAAAAACATTAAATTATTTAATAAGAAAATAAAATTCACTAACAAAATTGGTAGTCTCAGTGAAGCTGATTTTTATTTTATATTAACCAATGATGACTCAATTGAAGAAATAAGCAAAAAGATAAAAACAAAAAATGGTATGATTTTACATTCATCAGGAACTAAAGGAAAAGACGCTTTGTCTAATCATTTAAACTTTGGTGTATTTTATCCATTACAAACATTCAGCTTTAATAAAAAAATAGATTTTACTAAAACTCCAATACTTATAGAGGGTAATTCTCAAAAAAGTTTAGAAAAATTAAAAGAGTTATGTCGAATACTGGAAGTAGAATTTGAAGAAGTTGACTCAAAAAAAAGGCTTCATTACCATTTGGCTGCTTCATTTGCAAATAATTTTACAAATCACATTCTTTCGTTGACTGATGAATTAGTAAATAAATTCAAACTTGAGAAAAAATTTTTCATCCCAATTGCAAACGAAACTTTTAAAAAATTTCAGAGTAACAAATCAAAGGAGTCTCAGACTGGACCCGCAGTCAGAAACGATGTAAAAACATTAAAAAAACATGAAGAAATTTTAAAAAAATCTAATTACCTAAATTTGTATAAAATCATAACAAAAAGTATCAGAAGAAATGATTTATAAGAAAAAATTAATCAATATCAAAAACTTTATTTTTGATGTAGACGGAGTTTTTACTGATGGATCAATAATTGTTGATTCAGAAGGTAATGAAATGAGAGTCTTTAATACCAAAGATGGTATTGCAGTTAAATTTGCAACAGACATAGGATACAATATTTGTGTAATAAGCGGTGGAAATAATGAAGGAGTTAGAAAAAGACTTTCAAGACTTGGTGTTAAGGATATTTTTTTAGGAGTTGATGACAAGAAAGAAGTTTTTGACAATTTTTTATCAAAAAATAATTTAAGTGTTAAGGAAACTCTTTTTATGGGTGATGACCTACCAGACATTCATATTTTAAAAGATGTTGGTCTTTCTACTTGTCCGGCCGACGCATGTCCTGAGGTTAAAGAAGTTGTTGATTATATCTCAGCCAAAAAAGGTGGTGATGGATGTGTCAGAGATGTGATTGAACAAGTTCTTAGATTAAATGGTGATTGGAAAGTAGAAAATAATCAAAAAAATATTTGATGTACAATTGGAAGAAAGAATATTCTATTTTATTAGTCGTTAATTTCTTCTATATTTTATTTTTTTTATCCCTTATGTGATTATGGGATTAGTCGATTGGACAGTTTTAATTGTAACTTTATTAACAATCGTTATCTATGGATCTTACAAGACCAAAAAGAATAGTAATATTCAGTCATTTTTAAAGGCAAACAACTCCACAGGCTGGTTTACAATTGGTTTGTCTGTCATGGCAACCCAAGCAAGTGCGATTACTTTTTTATCAACTCCAGGACAAGCTTATAATGATGGTATGGGGTTTATTCAATTCTATTTTGGATTACCCTTGGCCATGATTATCATATGTGTATTTTTTGTCCCTCTTTATCACAAATTAAAGGTTTATACGGCTTATGAATTCTTAGAAAAAAGATTTGATAGGAAAACTAGGGTTTTGGGTGCCATGTTATTTTTGATTCAAAGAGGTCTTGCAGCAGGAATAACAATTTTTGCCCCATCTATTATTCTATCTACACTCTTAAATATTGATTTAAAAATTTTAAATGTAATAATAGGTTTTCTTGTGATAATCTATACAATAGCAGGTGGAACAAAAGCTGTTAATGTGACTCAAAAACAACAAATGTTTGTAATATTTTTAGGATTATTTTTTGTTTTTTTCATTTTGATAGGAAGTTACCCTGAAAACTTTAGTGTGGATAAATTTTTGGATTATTCTCGTGCAAGTAATAAACTGAATATTTTGGACTTTTCACTTGATTATGAAAGCAGATATACCTTTTGGAGTGGAATTACAGGTGGTTTATTCTTAGCCCTTTCTTATTTTGGAACCGATCAAAGCCAAGTTCAAAGATATATCTCTGGGAAATCAATTAAAGAAATAAGACAAGGATTGATTTTTAATGGAATTTTTAAAATTCCGATGCAATTTTTTATTCTTTTACTGGGAGTTATGGTATTTGTTTTTTATGAGTTTAATTCAGCACCCATAAATTTCAATCCACAAGTAACAAATTACATTGAGAAATCTAATAATACTAATTACAACACCTACCTTGAAAAATATTCAAAAATTCAAGATCAAAAAAAAGATATTTTGAATGATTATATCAAAAAATCAAGGCTTGATAAAAATCTAATCACTAAAATCCATTCCGAAGAAAGGAAAATAAAAACTCAAATTTATAGTGAAATTAAAAGTGAAAATCCAAAAATTGAGGTTTTAGATAAAGACTATGTCTTCCTTCACTACATACTAAACAATCTACCAAAAGGTATTATTGGTCTTTTAATTGCTGTTATAATTTGTGCAGCAATGTCTTCAACAGCCTCCGAAATTAACGCATTGGCTGCAACGACAACAATTGACCTTTACAAGAGAAATCACAAAGAAAGTAAAAGTGAACATCATTATTTGATGGCATCAAAATTTTTCACTCTAGTCTGGGGATTAATAGCAATAAGTTTCGCAAGTTTTGGGACATTATTTGAAAATTTGATTCAACTTGTCAACATTATAGGTTCAATTTTCTACGGTACTGTTTTGGGGATATTTCTAGTAGCTTTCTTTTTTAAAAAGGTTGGTGGAAATTCAATTTTTTATGCAGCATGCATTTCACAAGCAATAATTTTTGGTATTTATTTTAATACAGATATTGGATATTTGTGGTTGAATTTTATCGGTGCTGTTAATACCATAATATTATCAACAATTTTTAATCTTACATTATTTAGAAAGCCTATCAACCAATAAGCTCAATGTATTCAAACCATCTGGAGCATCTGATTTTTTGGCTTGCTTTAATCCTTGCTTAGCAATTTTTAAAGCTTCTCTCTTCTTCCCGTAGTAATTATAAACTAATGCTTTAACTCTGAGTTGCCAATATTTTGGTTCCTTATAACTTTCAAAAGCTAGATTAATCCACTCATAAGCCTTTTCCTTGTCTAAACCCTCTTCGTAATAATATAATGCAGCTTTTTGATAATCACTAGGCTTGGGGTTTTTAGATAAAGTATTTTTAATATTATTAACCATTTTGTCCTTTGTCAAAGCATCAATATAGTATATAGCCAGCATGTTGTCCCAGATCAAATTTAAGGTTGATCCGTTATTACTGATATTATCAAAAGATATTTCAAATGTTTCAACAGAAAATGGGAGTTCTATAAAATCTGACACCACTCTCGCGACAATTAAACTTTCATCAAATTCTTTTAAAGAACCCCAATTATCAGTTTTTTTGTAAACTATTAAATCCAATCTTTTTTCCCTTGGAACAGAATAAATATGATATTCACCCTTAGGCACTAGTTGATTATTTATCTTGATGTCATCGGATACGCTAAATGTTGTGGCTTGATTGGCTCCTGTTCTCCAAATTTTATTATAAGGGACTAAACTTCCAAAAATTATTCTCCCCTTCTTTGAAGGTCTTGAATAATCTACAGCAACATTGACCAAACCTATATTTTGGCTAAGCTTTGCTCTTGGACTGGCAACTGGTGACTTTAATTGTGCACTTAATGTAGCAGTGCTTAGAAATATTGATAATAAAAAAAATAATTTTTGCATGACTTTTGTTTATATACCCAATATTATGAAAATTTTTAAACTTCATACCAAACAAAAACTTCCAATTACAATTCAAGTCGCTTGGGATTTTCTTTCAAATCCAAAAAATTTAAAAGAAATTACACCAAACACGATGAATTTCAATATTACTGACTGTGATTATAAAAAAATTTACCCTGGTCAAATAATTCAATATACTGTAACTCCTTTGCTTAACATTCCTTTAAAATGGGTTACTGAAATTACTCACGTGGTCGATAAAAAGTTTTTTGTTGATGAACAAAGGTTTGGACCATACTCTCTCTGGCACCATAAACATTTTATAAAAGAGGTTGAAGGAGGAATTGAAATGGAAGATATAATTCATTATAAAATCCCTCTTGGCTTCATCGGTTACATGATGAATTATTTAATAATTAAAAATAAACTTGGCCACATTTTTGAATACAGAAGAAAAAAGTTAAACGAAATATTTGGTGAACTAAAATGAAGAATATATTATTAATTGGAGGATCCTATGGAATTGGACTATCATTGGTAAAAAAACTCAATGAAAATTTTAATGTTTATACAGCATGTAGGACTAACGAAAATTTAAATTCCGAAAACGCAAATTTTATCAAATTTGATGCATTGAATGATACCATTGACACATCACTTCTTCCTGATGAGTTACATGGGTTTGTCTATCTCCCGGGTAGCATAAATTTAAGACCATTTAAAGGTCTGTCAATTGAAGCTTTTAGAGATGACTTAGAAATAAACTTAATTTCTTTAATAAAAGTCCTGAAGGATGTCATGCCCAAATTGACAAACTCAACATCTAGTAGTGTCGTTTTAATGAGTACAGTTGCCGTACAAAGGGGAATGCCCTTCCATAGTAGCGTTGCGGCTTCTAAAGGTGCAATTGAAGGTTTGACAAAATCATTGGCTGCTGAGTATGCTCCAAAAGTTAGAGTAAACGCAGTAGCACCTTCAATAGTTGATACACCCTTAGCTAATCGATTTCTCAATAATGAGCTTAAAGTTGAAAAGTCTGCTGAAAAACACCCACTAAAAAGAATCGGTCAAGCAAGTGATATAGCTGATATTATCAAATTCCTTTTGTCTGAAAAATCAAGTTGGATGACTGGACAAATTATTGGTGTTGACGGTGGAACCTCTACTCTATCCTAAATTGGAAAATTCAATAATTTTTTGGTTTCGAAGAGATCTCAGACTTGATGATAATCACGGTCTATATAGAGCATTGAAAGAGTCCAGTTCTGTAGTACCAATATTTATTTATGATAGTGATATAACAGATAAGATAATTGATAATGATCATCGCCTAAAACACATTTTTAATTCAGTCGAAAAATTAAATCTAGATTTAAAAAAACTTAACAAAAAAATATTCACATTCAAGGGCAAACCCTTAGAAATATTTAAGTCATTAATTAGAAATAATAAAATTTCTAAAGTTTATTACAACAAAGACTACGAGCCATATGCTTTAAAAAGAGATAATTCTATAAAAAATTTATTAATAAAAAATTCCATAAGCTTTGAGGGTTTTAAAGACCAGGTCATTTTTGAAGAAGTTGAAGTAACCAAAGATGATGGAAAACCATATGTAGTATACACTCCATATTCAAAAAAATGGTTAGAAAAGTTTTCTAAAGAACAAATTAAAAATTATAAGTCTGAGAATTTGCTAGAAAGAATGGTAAACAGTGACTTTTTTAATCATGATGATATCAAATTAAAATTTAGTAAAAGTACTATAGACCCACCAGAACTACGTTTTACAGAACAAATTATTAACCAATACAATAAAACTAGAAACTTTCCCTATCTTGACAAAACCTCCAAAATTGGAGTATTTCTTCGATTTGGTAATATAAGTATTAGAAAAGCAGTTAAAAAGTCTGATAAAGCCATTGATAAAACCTACCTAAAAGAATTGATTTGGAGAGAGTTTTTTATGCAAATACTTTGGCACTTCCCTAAAACAACGAAAACATCATTCAAAGAAAAATATGAAAGAGTTAAATGGAGGAATAATATGGAAGAATTTAAACTTTGGTGTGAGGGTAAAACTGGATATCCAATAGTAGATGCCGGAATGAATGAGTTAAATTCCACGGGGTTTATGCATAATCGAGTTAGGATGGTTGTTGCTAGTTTTCTTTGCAAGCACCTTTTAATTGATTGGAGATTGGGAGAAAAGTATTTTTCGGATATGTTATTTGATTATGAACAATCAAGTAATGTTGGAAATTGGCAGTGGGTAGCTGGATGCGGTGTCGACGCTTCTCCATACTTTAGAATATTTAATCCTTACGAGCAACAAAAGAAATTTGACAAGTTTGGAACCTATGTTAAGAAGTGGCTTCCAAATGGTTACAAAGAACAACCAATTGTTGACCATAAATTCGCAAGACAAAGATGCCTTGAAACTTACAAAGAGGCTGTTAATTAACAATGGAAGTAAATCTTATTTTTCCGAATCAACTTTTCAGAGATGGTGTACTAATCAACAATTCGAATAAAACATTTCTTATTGAGGAGTTTCTATTTTTTAATCATTTCAAATTTCACAAACAAAAAATTCTCTTCCACAGGATGTCAATGAAAAAGTATGAAAGTTTCCTAAAGTCAAAAAATATTGATGTAGAATATGTTGATAGTTGTGAGGAAATTTCAGACATAAGGTTGTTTCTTGATAAAAAGCAATCTATCAAATCAATAAATATCTACGATCCCGAAGATAATTGGTTAGAAAAAAGAATTATAAAGGCCTGCTCAAAAAACAACATAAAAGTTAATGTATACGAAAATCAACTTTTTATAACTAAAAAAATTGAGTTGTACTCTTTTTTTAGAGCTGACAAGAAAAAATTTTTTCAAACGAGTTTTTACAAAAGCCAGAGACTAAAATTCAACATATTGATGGAAGAGGGGAAACCTGAGGGAGGTAAATGGACTTATGATGACATGAACCGTGAAAAATATCCCAAAGACAAAACACCACCAAACATAAATTATGTAGAGGCAAATGATGATTATGAATCAGCAAAATGCTACATAGAAAAAAATTTCAATCTTAATCCTGGAAAATTAAACAAAGATAAAATTTATCCTTATGATTTCAGTACAGCAGATAGTTGGTTTGAAGCTTTCCTTATTGAAAGATATGATGAATTTGGTCCCTATGAAGATGCTGTTGTTAAAGAAAAGTCTGTTCTGAATCATAGTGTTCTTTCACCAATTATTAATTCTGGACTTTTGAACCCAAAATTAATCATGGAAAAATCGGTTAAATTTTATAATGACAATGATATTAGACTGAACTCTTGTGAAGGATTTATCAGACAGGTTATAGGTTGGAGAGAATTTATTAGAGGTGTTTATATTGCCAAAGGTTCAGAAGAAAGAACAAAAAACTTTTGGGGATTCAAAAGAAAAATACCCAGATCATTTTATGATGGAACAACAGGAATTGAACCACTTGACGACACAATAAAAAAAATAAACAATTCGGCATATGCAAATCACATTGAGAGATTGATGATTGTAGGTAATTTCATGCTTCTATGTGAATTTGATCCTGATGATGTATATAAGTGGTTTATGGAACTTTTTATTGACTCATACGACTGGGTAATGGTACCTAACGTATATGGAATGAGCCAATTTGCTGATGGTGGATTGATGTCAACTAAACCCTATATCAGTGGAAGTAGTTACGTTCTTAAAATGAGTAATTATAAAAAAGGGGAATGGTGTCCAATTTGGGACTCTTTATTTTGGAATTTCATAAATAATCAAAGAGATTTTTTTATTACCAATCCGAGAATGAGAATGTTAGTAAGTACTTATGATAAAATGAATCCAGAAAAAAAGGAAACCATCAACGTAACTTCCGATAACTTTTTAAAATCAATTTCATAATGGAAATTGAAAAAATTGATCGTATCATTGAAATGGCTTGGGAAGACAGAACACCCTTTGAGGCAATCAAAAATCAGTTTGGCTTTGATGAGAGCGAAGTTATCAAGTTAATGAGAAACAATTTAAAGAAATCCAGTTTTAAACTTTGGCGGAAAAGAGTTAACGGAAGAACTACAAAACATCTAAAATTGAGGGAGAATAGAGAAATAGATTTTGTAAAATTTAAATGCAGTAGACAAAAAAATATTTCTAATAATAAGTTTAAATAACTCTATTTATTTTTGCTCCAATTGCAGTCAACCTCTCATCAATATTCTCATATCCCCTATCAATTTGCTCAACATTATTTATTGTACTAATTCCTTTTGCAGAAAGAGCAGCGATTAATAATGATATTCCAGCCCGTATATCTGGCGAGGACATCTTAGTTGCTTTTAATCTAGACTTAAAATTATGTCCAATAACAACAGCTCTGTGGGGGTCACATAAAATAATTTTCGCTCCCATATCAATTAATTTATCTACAAAAAACAATCTGCTTTCAAACATTTTTTGATGAATCAATACACTACCTTTTGCCTGTGTAGCAACAACCAAAATTATACTAATTAAGTCAGGTGTAAAAAGTGGCCACGGTCCATCGGAAATTGTTAGAACACTACCATCAATATTATTCTGAATTTCATAACCATTTTTATGAGCGGGAATCTTTATGTCATTACCTTCTATATATGTTTTAACACCTATTTTAGAGAAAACTGATAAAATTTGTTCCAAGGACTCTACATGAACATTTTTAATTCTTAATTCACTTCGAGTCAATGCTGCGAGACCAATCCAACTTCCAATTTCGATTATATCTGGTTGAATTGTATGAACACAACCATTTAATCTATCAACACCATCGATATGTAATAAATTTGAACCTACTCCACTTATTGATGCCCCCATTGAACTTAGCATTGAACACAATTGCTGAATGTAAGGTTCACAAGCTGCGTTGTAGATTGTTGTTTTTCCCTCAGCCAAGACGGATGCCATAATGATATTTGCAGTGCCTGTAACCGACGGCTGATCTAATAAAATTTTACAACCTTTTAATTTTTTAGTTTCAATCTTATATTTCTTATTTTCTTTATCATAACTAAATTTTCCACCCAATTTTATTAAATTTTCAAAATGTGTATCCAATCTTCTTCTACCAATCTTATCACCACCAGGTCTAGGGATGGAAGCTGAGCCAAACCTGGCCAGTAATGGCCCCACAATCATTATAGAACCTCTCAGACTTTTGCATTTTAACTCAAAATCTTCAGAGTTTAAGTAACCTAAATCAATATTTTTGGACTGAAATTGAAATACTCCTTTAGAAACTTTTACCACTAGAACTCCTAGTGATTTTAATAAATCAATTAATTTATTTACGTCAATTATATCAGGAACGTTTTTGATAGTTATTTTTTGGTCAGACAATAGTACTCCGCAAATTATTTGTAGTGCTTCATTTTTAGCACCTTGGGGATAAATTGTTCCAGATAGTTTTTTTCCTCCAACTACTTCAAAAGAGCTCATTACTTTCTTTTATAATTTCGATAGGACTTTTTCCCTTTTTTTGGAGATTTTGTAAACCTTTTGTTAGACATTATAATTAGATCTTTTGAATCAGTTAGAGGTTTCGAATCTCTATCTAACTTAATTTTACCATCCGATAGTTCAAACATGTGGTCAAATATGACCTTGTCATCTACGGTATCCTTATTCCAAGTCAGAAAACATTTTTTCATGTGGTTTGCTATGACATAGATTAATTTATCTTTTAGTTCACCTTGATCCCAACTAACAGCTATGTCAATCATTTTTTTTATGTTATTACCATAAAATCTGTATTTCGGATAATTTTGTGGATAGTTTAGCTTTTCTGGTTTTTCTTCCAATAATTCTTTTTCAGGTTTAGGGAATGGTGAGTCTACATCCAACCTAAATTCTGACATTATAAATAATTGATCCCATAGTTTATGTTGAAAATCTGCAACATCTCTAAGGTGAGGGTTTAAATTACCCATTACTCCAATTATTGCCTTAGCCATATTATTCCTCTCTGACTTATTTTCACACTCAACAGCTTGATTTACCATCTTTTGTATGTGTCTGCCATACTCAGGAATAATTAAGTCGATTCTCTCACTATTATATTCTAACGAATCTATCATAATTTCAAAAGTAATAGATTTTTTTAACTATAGAGATATAATACCCTCAATTTTAGAAACTGATTTATATGTTTTTATTACACTTTCTGCAGATGAAACCTTTTTAGTGATTGAAAATGAAATATATTTTGAGTTAGAAGATATTTTCTCTTTTACAGAAACATTTTCTGAATCAAATAATGATATTAACTGCTCTCTTTTATTCGGAGTATTTTCCACTATAAATTTAAAGAGGTATTGTGTAGGCCAATGATGGCATTCATCTAGACTTTGTTTCAAGTTATTATAAAAAATTTCTGAGGATTTTGTCACAATTCAAATATACTAACAAATTATAGTTTTATTTTTACGTAATTTTTAAGATTAATGTCTACTAAAATTTTAATAACGGGCGGTCCAGGTACAGGAAAAACATCTGTAATAAATGAACTATTGAACAGAGGATACTTTTGTTTTCCTGAAATTGTAAGAGAATTAAAATTTTCGAGTGGAAGTGATGGTGTGAAAAATTATTTTGATTCTAACCCAATAGATTTTACAAATAAATTATTTGATCTAAGAAGAAATCAATACGTAAAAGAAATAAAAACTGACAGTATATTTTACGACAGAGGACCAATTGATTCCATTGCATATCTTAAATTCAAGAAAATTAATTGTCCTGAAAGACTAATTAATCTCTCCAAAACGATTAAATATGATTTTTATTTCATTGCTGAGCCTTGGGAAAAAATCTATGTAAATGATGAAATCAGAGAAGAGACATTTAATCAATGTGAAGTGATTCATCAGAGTATAGTATCAACATACAAACAATTTAATGCTGAATTAATAAGTTTACCTTTTGGATCAGTTAATGATAGAGTAGAATTTATATTAAATAGAATCAATATATGAGGATTATTTTTATGGGGACGCCTGATTTTGCTGTTGATAGTCTTGATTCTATTTACAAATCAAATCATGATTTATGTGGTGTTGTCACAACACCAGATAAAAAAGCAGGTAGAGGTCAAAAGATGAAAGAAAGTGCAGTTAAAAGATATTGTATTTCAAATTGTATAAAACTCTTGCAGCCGCTTGCTTTTAATGATAAAGTTTTTATCAATAGTCTAAAAAGTTTTAAAGCAGATCTTTTCGTTGTTGTTGCTTTTAAAATACTACCGAAAATCATTTGGGAAATACCTAGTAAGGGGACCATTAATATACACGCATCTTTATTACCACAACTTCGCGGAGCTGCTCCTATTAACTGGGCTATAATTAATGGACTTAGAAAGACAGGACTTACAAGTTTTTATATAAATGAAGGTATTGATACTGGAGATATTATTATGAAAAAAGAATTAAAAATATCTGAGAGTGATAACTTTGGTTCACTTTATACAAAATTGAAGAAATTAAGCTCGGGTTTTATAATTGATACAATCGAATGCATTGAGAATGGATTAAAACCAGTAAAACAATCTAAAATAAAATCAGAACTTTTGAAAGCACCTAAAATTGATAAAAAAAATACGAGGATTAGATGGGATATTGATGGTCGGAAAATTAATAATTTAATTAAAGGGCTTTCACCATACCCAGGAGCATGGTCAACTATAAAATCCAGTGAAATTAGATTAAAAATTCTAGATTCGTCATTTATTCCTAAACAAGGTCTGAAAGGTATTAACGGCTGTGTTTTATCGATTAATAAAAATTGTATGGTAAAAGTAAAAGATGGATACATTAATATTTTTAAAATAAAAGTTGAGGGTAAAAAAGAGCAAAGTGGTCTTGATTTTCTTAATGGAATCCAAAGAAAAAAAATACAATTTTTTTGAGAAAGGGAAACTTATTAATATCAAATTATACACTCATCAATGATCTAGAATTTAACAGGTCAGTAATTTACCTTACAAAGGATAATGATGAGGGTTCTATTGGCTTTGTTATAAATAAAAAATCTTCTTATAAAATTTGTGATCTAGACAAAGAGTTCAGTGATATTAAAGCCCCTATATACTTCGGAGGCCCTGTTAGCGTAGATACTATTCATTTCATACACAGAGAAAATAAAATGTTAAGTAGCAGTGAAAAAGTTTCAAATGAAATATATTGGGGTAGAGACTTTGACAAGTTAATATCGCTGATTAGAAAAAAAAAAATTGATATTGGGAATATTAAATTTTTTATGGGCTATTCAGGTTGGGAACATAAACAGCTGGAGAGTGAAATAAGTGAAAATTCATGGTTGATTCAAAATAATTTCAGTTCAGATGATATTTTTAAATGCAAGAAAGATTTTTGGAAAAAAATACTCTTAAATTTAGGAGACAAATATAAAATATGGGCAAACTCACCGCAAAACCCAAATTATAATTGAACTTGATCATTCAAAATTGATAATATTTTATTAGTCAAATCAGACTTTAATTTATTTTTTCTATATTCTGTAATTGAAAAAATTCCTTCGATAGAGTTGCAACCAAAAATCTCATCCGAATCAATCAATTCATAAGAATGAATACTCCTCTCAACTATTTCAATATTATTTTTTTTTAGAATCCTAATAATATTTTTTCGCATAACTCCATTTAAACAACCCGACTTCAAATCAGGTGTTAAAAAACAACCATCCTTAATCAAAAATAGATTTGCATTAATAAATTCACATACCATTTTGTCGTTATTTAGCAGTATACAATTATCCAAAAGATTCTCTTTTGCATATATGGATGCAATTACATTTATAATTTTATTATTTGATTTTATTGAGGAAATTAATTGTTTGTCTATGTAATATTCTTTAAAAATATCAACTTTATAGTTACCTTGATTAATTGTAAATTTTTTTGATTTCAAATTTTCACAGGATATCAAAAACTTACATTCATTCGATAAAGGTCTGTATTTGCCCGCAGAGTTTCTAAAAACTGATAAACGAACTCTTGAACAAGCATTATTTGAAGTAACATTGTGTAATCTCATTATATTTTCCTCAAAAAAATCGGGTGTAAAATGATCGGGAATATCAATCCTAAGGATTCTCATTGAAGAAATTAATCTAAAATAATGATCCTCCCAAAAACATATTTTTCCATCAATTATTCTTATCGATTCAAATACTGAGTCGCCATATAAAAAACCTCGATTATTTTCAATTTGATATGATTGCTCTGTAAGCTGACCGTTAAAATTAATCATTAAATTTATTGAGAAGATCCAATAACCTGTTTTAGGTCAGAAATTTGACTTTCCCATAGCATTTTTCCCTCCTCTACCTCGTCTTCTTCGGCAAAATCAAATACAACAAGTGAAACGTCTTTAGTAAGCTCATCAACCACAATATTAATTTCAAAAAAAGAATCATCATCATTATCCAACCACTTAAATCGAACATACTTGTTATTCTTAAAAGAAATTAGTTCAGCCTTTTCCTCAACTCCGTCCCAAAAGAAAGAAAAAATCTTTCCTCTGGAGTTTACATTATCTGCAAACCATTCGGATAAATTTGAGGCTGATGAGATATACTGATAAAGCATGTTTGGAGATGCTTGAATAGGGAACTCTAGCTCATATTTAATTTTTTCTGACATACAGACAATATAATACTAAAAAATCAAAATCAACTATTTTTTTTTTTTTTTTGAACAGTGTTTGACTGTAGTTATATTGTTTTTATCTTTGAGCACTTTTGGCGAGGTAGCTCAGGTGGTTAGAGCGTCGGATTCATAACCCGGAGGTCGGGAGTTCAAGTCTCCCCCTCGCTACATTTTAGAAAATTCCTGAATAAAATTTTTGAGCTTGAATAATCTCTCCTCTCCATTATCCATTAATCTTATTTTAATATTATCTCCATCTTTTTCTTCTTGACCATAAATTATTACAAAATTGAAGTTATTCTTATCTGCAAATGAAAACTGCTTTGAAACTTTTGTTGAATCAGGATAAACAAATACATTTCTACCATGAGATCTTAAACCATCTATTATATTTTTGATTTCATTAATAAAATTAATATCAAAGTTGATAATTAGAATATCATTAGAAAGTACCTTTAGTTCTGGAAAAAGATTCTTCTCATCCATTAACAAATGAATCCTTTCAAGTCCGAAGGATATTCCTATGCCTGGTAGGTTATCAACACCAAAAGATTTTGTCAAATCCGAATATCTTCCACCACCACCCAATGATCCTATATTAGAGTCAGGAGCAACAACTTCATAAATTATACCTGTATAATAATTCAGACCTCTAGCTAAAGATAAATCAAATTCGATTTCAACTAGTTCATCTGAATTTTCCATCATTTCATAAATCTTATTAATTTCTTCAGCTGCTTTGATTGATAATGCGTCTGAAAATTCATTTGTGATTTTATTTATTAAATCAGAAAATTTTCCTGAATACTCAAATAATTCGAATAGATAATCTATATGACTATCATTAATGTTTAAATCATTTCTAAGTAAGTTTTTTAGTTTTTCTGACCCAATCTTATCTCGCTTGTCGATCAGGACTATAAATTCATTGAAACTATCACTTATTCCAATTTTATTGGCAATAGAATTTAAAATTTGTCGGTGATTAATTTTGATTTTCACATCTTTCAAACCTAATTCTCTGAAAACCTTAGAATAAATTTGAATCATCTCGAATTCGAGTAGGAATGAGTTAGAACCAATAGCATCAACATCACATTGTGTAAACTCTTGAAACCTTCCTCGCTGAGGTCTATCAGATCTCCATACTTTTTGAATTTGAAACCTTTTAAAAGGGAAGTTTATCTTATTAAAGTGCTGAGCAACAAATCGCGCCAAAGGAACAGTCAAATCAAACCTTAAACCTTTTTCACTAATCGATGATACAAACTGATTCAATTTACCAGCAGATAATGACTCAATATCAGCTTTTTTTACCTTTTCCCCACTGTTAATTATATTGAAAATAAATTTATCACCCTCATCACCATATTTTTCGTAAAGTGTCGCTCTTTTTTCAATTGATGGCGTCTCTATTTCAGAGTAGCCGAAGGAAATAAAAACGTTTCGAATTTTATTTATTATGAATCTTATTGAAAGCAATTCACTTGGTCCATAATCTTTAGTTCCTTTTGGGTTGGTTGATTTATTTGACATATTCATCAAATATCACTCTTTTAAAAAAAATAAAAAAATTAAGGAATTACTTTTCTGAAGAAACAACTTCGAATGAAAGCTCAAAATTAACTTCTCTGTGTAGTCTTATTTTTGCGGAATACTTACCAGTTTTCTTGATGTTTGAGGATAAAATAATACTATTTTTTTCTATTTCAAATCCTTCTTCTGTAAGTTTCTTGCTAATATCCAAATTGGTAACTGAACCAAATAGTTTATCAGATTCGATAACTTTTGCGGAGATAGTAAGTTCCAACTTTTCTAATTTTTTAAGAATTTTGTTAGCTTCTTCAATTGCAGATTTGTCTTTATTGGCAGATTGTTTTAGTTTTTCCGCAAGGGCTTTTTTAGCTGATATTGTTGCTAATATAGCTTTTCCCTGAGGGATTAAGAAGTTTCTTCCATAACCGTTCTTGACAGTAACGACATCGTCAGCAAAGCCCAAGTTTTCAACATCTTTTTTTAAAATTATCTCCATATTTTTTATTTAAGTAAATCGGATTGGTAAGGAAGTAAAGCAAGATGACGTGCTCTTTTTACAGCTACAGATATTTTTCTTTGGAATTTCAGGGATGTACCAGTTAATCTCCTTGGTAAGATTTTGCCTTGCTCATTTATGAACTTTAATAAGAAATCGGGATCTTTATAATCAATGTATTTTATTCCAAGTCTCTTGAATCTACAGTACTTTTTTCTATTTTTTGTTGAGATATCTAATGGGGTTAAATATCTAATTTCACCTTGGTTTGTGTTTACATTTAAATCCGCCATAATTGTTAAACTTTTTCTTTTTTCATTCTACTTCTTCTTTTAACCGACCACTCTGTGGCATATTTGTCAAGTTTCACGTTTAAATATCTCATTATTCTTTCATCTCTCTTCAACTCCGTCTCATAGCTATCAATAACATTTAACTCTCCATCATGTTCAAAATCAATTAACACATAAAACCCACTGAGCTTATTTTGAATTGAATAAGCCAACTTTTTCAGACCCCAGTTTTCTGTGTCAATAATCTTAGAACCATTATCCTTAAGAAAGGATTGATATTTTTTAATAACATCCTTAACCTGAGATTCAGATAATGCAGGATTTAGAATGAATATGGACTCGTAGTGACTCATAATTTTCGAGGGCAAAAATACTCTTTATATCAAGACTTCCAAAAAAAATTATAATTTAATTATAAGGATCTACATCAACATCGGTCTTTATTAATCTAAACTCAGTATACGTATTAAATTTTTTTAGAACTTTTGATATAATTTTTTTTGTTGAAGATAGATTATCATCAGGTTTTATTTTTATTAATAAATTCATTAGAAATTCATTTTTTATTTTGGATATAATTGGATACTCTGGTCCTAAAATTTTACAAGCCATATTATTTTTCAATGTGTTTGCAAACCAATTAGAACCATCGTAAACAATGTTTCTATTCCTCGATCTAAATTTTATCTTAATCAGTTTAACATATGGTGGGTAACTAAATTCTTCTCTTTGAGCTAATTCTCTCATGTAGTAATTATCGTCATCATTCGATTGTAACTTTCTATTTAAACTGTGGTTTATGTTCTTAGTTTGAATAAGAACAGTTCCTTGAGATTTAGATCTACCAGCTCGACCAGAGACTTGTCTTATCATTTGAAAATATTTCTCATTAGCACGAAAATCAGGAAAATTCAATAAAAAATCAGATTCAATGACACAGACTAATGAAACATTACTGAAATCAAGACCCTTAGTTACCATTTGAGTACCCACTAAAATATCAAACTCTTTACCCTCAAATCCTTTAATTAACAATTTAAAACTTCTTTTTGATCGAGTTGAATCATAATCCATTCTAGCCACTTTAGTATTTGGAAATTGTTTTTTAATTTCATCTTCAATCAATTGGGTGCCAACCCCCCTTCTCTCCAACGATGGAAGCCCACAACTCGAGCAATTTTTTTTCTCCATTTCACTGTGACCACAGTAATGACACTTCAATATATTGGACTTTAGATGGTAAGTTAAAGTAATGTCACAGTTGGGGCAATTTTCAACCTCATTGCATGCACTACATTGTAGAAAAGTTGAATGTCCTCTTCTATTTCTAAAAATTATCACCTGTTCCTTTTTATCTAATCTGGATTTGATTTGAGCTAAAATATCATCATTAAATAATTTTTTTGCTGATGAATGATTATAGAAAATAATTTTTGGTGGGTCAAAATTCCCAAATCTTTTATTTAAATTGACTTTTGAGTATTTATCAGTTTTTGCATTATAATAAGACTCTAAACTGGGTGTTGCAGAACCTAGTATTACGGAACACTTGTGAATTTTCGACAAATAAACTGCAATATCTCTTGAGTTATAAAATGGTGATTTTTGTGTTTGTTTGTATGCGTTTTCATGTTCTTCATCCACTATTATCAAACCATTGTTTTTCAATGGCAGGAAAACTGCTGACCTGGCACCTAGAACTAAGTGAGGCCTTTCTGAACAAATTATTTTTTTCCAAAGTTCATATCTAGTTTGGGGATTCACAGATGAATGATAAATTATTAACTCGTCATCAAAGAAAGAGTTTAATCTTGTTACTAGTTGAGTAGTTAATGCAATTTCTGGTACAAGAAAAAGAACAGACTTACCTTTTTGTAATTGGGTTTTTATACACTCTACATAAACTTCAGTTTTACCTGATGATGTAACACCATGAAATAGAACTACTTTTTGTTCTTCAATCACTTTACTTATTTGCTGATAAGCAGTTTTTTGATGTGTTGACAATTCAATATTGCTTTTGGTTTTCCTTTTAATTTCTTGAGATCTTAAAATATTTTTTTTTGATTCGATTAAGGCCTTAGTTTTTAACAAAGATTTAATTGCAGAATCCGTAATATTTAATTCATTTAAAACTCTATTTTTACTTAATTCAGGTTCATCTAGTTGGAAAAATAAATCAATAATTTTTTTTTGAAGTGGAGTTTTGGCTTTACTGTAAGGATCTGCAGAGTGATTGATTCTTAAATATTTTTTTAATATTGGATTGTAATAATCAAATACTTCCTCATTTAAAATAATTTTATTTTTATCAATCAACTCATCAACTAATTTTATAGATTCTTTTCCATAAATTTTTATTATATCTTTTAAACTAACTTCACCACTCTTACTAATATTTTTTAATATTAAATTAGCCTGATCTGAGAGTTTTATACTGTTTTCTTCTTTTGCTAACTTTATTACCGTTTCGCTTTTAACTAAAAACATCTTTGGTAATGCTGTTTCATAAACCTTACCAATTGGACATAAATAATAATCACTAATCCATTTAAATAAAACAATTTGCTCAATAGAAACGCATGGAGCATCATCTATAATGAATTCTATCTGCTTTAGATTAAAATCATATTGTTTATTAATGTATTTATCTACAACAACTGCAGTATACAATTTCTTTTGACCAAAACTTACTATGATTCGAGCACCTATATTTAGATTTTCAAATTCCAATTTTGAAACGATATAGTCAAAAGTTTGACTTAATGGAATTGGAATTACAACCTCAACTGTATATCTATCAGACAACTTAAAATTTGTTTTAGTTAATTTAGCAATTTAATAGAATTTATGGAACTTATTATTGCTAGTCATAATCAAGATAAATTAAATGAGTTTAAAAAAATTATAGGGAATAAAATTAAACTCTACAGTTTATATGAACTTGGGTTTAATGATGAAATTCCTGAGAGAGAAAAAACTGTTGAGAAAAATGCAGTATTCAAAGCTCAATATATTAATAAAGAGACCGGAAAAAATGTTTTCGCTGATGATACTGGCTTAGAAATTGATTCATTAAATGGAGAACCTGGAGTTTACTCAGCAAGGTATGCAGGAATTGAGAAAAATTCTGAGAAAAATATTGATTTGGTGTTGAATAAGTTAAAAAATAAGAAAAATCGAAAAGCAAGATTTAAGACAGTGATATCTCTAATCCATAACAATAAAACAATAAATTTTGAAGGAATAGTTGAAGGTCAAATTACAAACAAAAGAGAAGGAGAAAATGGTTTTGGATATGATTCAATTTTTCAACCCCATGGTAATGTATTAACATTCGCTCAAATGTCACTGGAAGAAAAAAATAAAATTAGTCATAGATCAATTGCAATTAATAAAATGACACAATATTTAAAAGAAAATAATTTATTGTAAGTTTAATTTATGAGGGTAATTAATTTTTTTCTTGTATTTTTTTTTAGTGCCAGTTGGTTTATATTTTCACAAGATTTGGTCGTTGGAATTGTAGAAAATGACGCAGATTCAAAACCTATATCAAATGTTCATGTAATCAATCTTAACAGAGTTGAGGGCACAATAACAAATAAGAATGGTGAGTTTGAAATTAAAGCTGAGGTTAATGACACCTTATTCTTTTCTTATTTAGGATTTAAGTCTATAAAAATTAGAGTTACAAATGACCTTATAAAGTTCAAGAAATCTAAGATTAAATTAACCGAACTTGCCTACGCATTAGAAGAAGTTGTTGTAAGCCCATACCAACTAACTGGTTATCTAGAAATTGATGCAAGAAATATCCCTTTAAGCAAAACATACCGATACAATATACCCGGACTACCCTCCAGAGGATATGAAGGAGGTTCTAACAGTCCCGGTGCTATAACTAAAGTTTTTGCTGCCATATTTAATCCAGTTGATTTTCTTTATAACATATTTGGGAAAAAGCCTAAACAAATGAAAAAACTTAAGTTGATGAAGGAAGATTATCAAATTAGAGAACTTTTAAGTACAAAATTTGATCGTGAAACTTTAGTAGAATTATTGCAAATAGATAAGTTTGATATTGATGAAATCCTAAGAAATTGCAGCTACTCAGAAAGTTTTATTTTGTCGGCTAATGACTTACAAATTCTTCAAGCCATAAGCCAGTGTTATGAGGAATTCAAACTACTTAACAGAAAATAAATTTCTTTACCTATATATACTATCTTTGTAAAAGAATGAACCAGAAAATTAATTCAATTTCACCAATTGATGGAAGATATTTTGATAAAGTTCAAGTTTTATCCAATTTTTTCTCAGAAAAAGCCCTTATCAAGTACAGGCTTAGAATTGAAATTGAATATTTTATTTCCTTAACCAATTTAGGAATCAAGGAGTTACGGAGTTGGAATAAACAAAACAACAAAGCATTAAGAGAAATATATTACAATTTCAATGACAGCGATGCTTTAGAAATTAAAAAAATAGAAAGTATCACAAATCATGATGTCAAAGCAGTTGAATATTTTTTAAAAAATAAATTTGAAATACTTGGTTATAAAAAATTTTCTGAATTTATTCACTTTGGACTAACTTCTCAAGACATTAATAACACTGCGATACCGCTACTAATTAAGGATTATTTGGAATTTAATAACAAGGACGATAATAACATTGGATACTTCGCGCAAATTGTAAGGTTAATTGATAAAATTGAGGAAAAAGCAAAAAAATATAAAAATATTTCGATATTGGCTAAAACACATGGTCAACCAGCATCACCAACAAAACTTGGTAAAGAGTTCAGGGTTTTCTCAACAAGAATCATTGAACAAATTAAATTTTTAAAGAAAATTCCATATTCAGCTAAATTTGGGGGAGCAACAGGAAATTTTAATGCACATCACACAGCTTATCCTAAAATTAAATGGAAAAAATTTGCCAATGATTTTGTAAGTCATTTAGGCCTCAAATTGTCTTATCCTACTACCCAAATTGAACACTATGATAATTTGGCGGCTTTGTTTGATAACATTAAGAGAATAAATAACATAATTATTGATTTTAATCAGGACATGTGGCTTTACATTTCAATGGACTATTTCAAGCAAAAAATTAAAAAAAGGGAAATAGGTTCGTCAGCAATGCCACACAAAGTAAACCCTATTGATTTTGAAAACTCTGAAGGGAATCTTGGTATGGCTAATTCTATATTCAATCACTTATCATCAAAACTTCCCATATCTAGACTACAAAGAGATTTAACTGATAGTACGGTTCTAAGAAATATAGGAGTTCCTTTTGCTCATTCAATCATTGCGATAAAGTCAACAATTAAGGGCATAGATAAACTCTTAGTGAATGAAGAAAAAATAAATGATGAATTGAATAAAAACTGGATTGTAATTTCTGAAGGTATCCAAACCATATTAAGAAGAGAAGGTTATCCTAATCCATACGAAGAGCTGAAGAAACTTACAAGAAACAACAGGAAGATAGATAAGGGTGTTTTTATGAAATTTATTGAGTCTTTGGACATAGATGAAAACATAAAAAATGAACTAAAAAAAATTAGCCCTCATAATTATACTGGAATTTGAAATTAGGAAAGACCAAATTTATTTTTTTGCTGATATTAATCGCCACTATCTCTAGGTTAATTCCCCACCCTCCAAATTTTACCCCTATAACTGCTATAGCTCTATTTTCAGTTACGAAACTCGATAACAAATTTTTAGCGACTTTAACTCCGCTGTTTTGTCTATATCTATCGGATATTTTTTTAGGATTTTATACCATTAATATATTTGTTTACTTATCCTTCACATTGGTAAGCATATTGGGTTATGTTATAGGAAAAATAAACTTATACTCCATTCTTTTATCAAGTTTATTATTTTTTATAATTTCTAATTTTGGAGTTTGGATATTAGGTTACCCCAAAACATTTGAGGGATTTTTTTTATGCTACTTTAATGCAATACCTTTTTTTGGGTACACAATTTTAGGCGACTTGTTTTATTCTTTTTTAATAAAATTGGTTTACAATTATTTTACAAGAAAAAACTATATTAATTTAATTTCTTAAGAATCATTAGTTTTTTCAATAATCTTGGGATCAATTTGAGGTATATTTTTATCAAGAATTTCAAATTTTGTATTCATTTCCTTCTTAAAATCTTCACTATTGTCCTTCAACTCACTTAATTCAATCTTTTTATTTCTTTTTTCAATTGGTGGATTTAACTTTTCTGCTAAATCATATTGTTGCACAAGCCTAACAAATTCTTTAGGTAATATTTTTCCAGCCTTTTGGATATCATTAATAACTATTTCGTTATACCATTGATCTATCTGAATTCTCCTTTTTGCTGCGTGTGCAAAAGTACCTATTACCCTACATATATCATCTCTTTCGTCAGGACTTAATTTATCAGCAAACTCATAATCCTCAATTTTTTTTAAACTTAAGATAATTGGTTCTAGAGCATCCTTAGTAACAATGAAAACCATGTAATCTCCACAATCAATTCTAAAGTCTTTTATTGAACTAACCGTATTAGTAGGTACAACTAAAAAAAACTCTTTTCTAACGTCACCATGTTTTGCATATTTTTTAAGATTTGTTGCCTGATCTTTAAGATATGTCATGAACTTTGAGGTGTCGTCACCTAACGGGCTTTTTGCATCGAACACAATTAGTTGATCTAATATTTTAATTGAACAATCAGGTTTGTTTCTAGGATGGGGAAAATCTTCCTGACTAACATATTCAATTATATTTTTTTTACATATAATCTGGATGTGATTTTGAACATCATTCTCATGTTGCTTCCACTGAAGTTTTTTTTCGTTTAGTTCAAATTCTTTATCATCTAGTAGTTTTTGTTGCCTTTTTTCTTCAAGATCATTTAATCTATTGGTATGCGCAGCAAATTTATCAACCGTTTCATCCTTAGTCTCCCGACTTTGTTCTAAATCTTTTTTTAAACCAACATTAATTTTTTCCAAATCTGAAAGCTTTTCTTCAAGGGATTGGTGTTTTATATCTAGTTCCTTTTTTTCATCTTTAAGAATCCCTAACTCCTCCAATCTAACTTTCAGCATTTCATTTTCTCGATTTAAATCCGAAATCTTTGAACCGAACTGATTTTTTTTTAAGAAAAAATACATTGATGCAGATGCCAATACAGAAATTACTATGAAAAGAATTGTTTCCAATTGTTAAAAGGTATGAAAAATTCTAATTATTTGGTTAAATACATTTTCCTTCTAGAATATATCTCATAAAAATCATCATCTTTCAGATCATCAATGAATAAAATACTTTCACCAGTACTTTTCATTTCTGGACCTAAATTTTTATTTACGTTTGGGAACTTACTAAAAGAAAAAACAGGTTGTTTTATGGCAAATCCATTTAATTTGGATTCAAATTTAAAGTCACCTATCTTATTTTTTCCCAACATTATTTTAGTGGCATAATTAACATAAGGTTGCTTGTAAGCTTTTGAAATAAAGGGAACTGTCCTGGATGCTCTTGGATTTGCCTCGATTATGTAAACGGTATCATCCTTAATAGCAAATTGAATATTAATTAACCCGACTGTTTTCAAAGCAAGAGCGATTTTTTTTGTATGATCTTTAATCTGCTGCATGACATAATCACCTAAATTAAATGGAGGAAGTGTTGCATTTGAATCACCAGAATGTATTCCACACGGCTCAATGTGTTCCATAATTCCAATTATTTGAACATTTTCACCATCACAGATGGCATCAGCTTCTGCCTCAATTGCACCATCTAAGTAATGGTCAAGAAGTAATTTGTTATTTGGAATTTTTTGTAGAAGGTCCACAACATGTTTTTCTAAATCTTCTTTATTAATTACAATTTTCATTCCCTGTCCACCAAGAACATAAGAAGGTCTGACTAGGATTGGAAAATTTAAACTTTCTGATAATTCCAAAGCTTGCTCAGCAGTTTCAGCAACCCCAAATTCAGGATAAGGAATATTGTTTTTCTTTAAAAGTTCAGAAAAAGAACCCCTGTCCTCAGCTAAATCAAGAGATTTAAAAGTAGTGCCGATTATTTTAACTCCATATCTATCTAACTTTTCAGCTAATTTAAGTGCTGTTTGACCACCAAGTTGAACTATAACCCCCTCCGGTTTTTCATGTTGAATTATATCATAGATGTGTTCCCAAAATACAGGCTCGAAATAAAGCTTGTCAGCTACATCAAAGTCAGTTGAAACTGTTTCAGGATTACAATTAATCATGATGGTTTCATAACCACACTCTGAAGCTGCAAGTACACCATGAACACAACAATAGTCAAATTCAATTCCTTGACCAATCCTATTTGGACCAGAACCAAGAACAATAATTTTCTTTTTCTTACTTGATTTACTCTCATTATCAACAAAAATATTACCATTTTTGTCCATTACTTCTTCCTCAAAAGTAGAATAATAATAAGGTGTAACAGCTTTGAATTCTGCAGCACAAGTATCAACTAGTTTATATACTCTATTAACACCAAGCTTTATTCGCTTTTTGTAAACTTGACTTTCAAGACATTTTAACATGTGGGCAATTTGACGGTCTGCAAATCCTTTTTGCTTAGCTTCAAGTAATAATTCTTTGTTCAATGATTCAATATTGTATTTAGAAATTTCATCCTCCAGATTTGATAATTCTTCATATTGATTTAAAAACCACAAATCAATTTTTGTAATCTCATGAATTCTATTAATTGATATTCCTGCTTTAATTGCATCATAAATAACAAAAACCCTATCCCATGAGGGATTTTTTAATTTGGACATAATTGTTTCATAATCTCTATATCCTTTTCCGTCAGCACCTAGACCGTTTCGTTTTATTTCTAATGACTGGGTAGCCTTGTGAAGAGCCTCTTGAAATGATCTTCCAATAGCCATAACCTCTCCTACAGCTTTCATCATCAATCCAACAGTTCTTTCTGAACCCTCAAACTTATCAAAATTCCATCTTGGAATTTTTACAATTACATAATCTATTGTTGGCTCAAATAATGCAGACGTTGATTTTGTTATTTGATTATCTAATTCATTCAACGAGTAACCTATCGCTAATTTACTTGCAACCTTTGCAATGGGATATCCTGTAGCTTTTGATGCTAGGGCAGATGACCTTGACACTCTGGGGTTTATTTCAATGGCAATTATGTCCTCATTTTCATCTGGACTTACAGCAAATTGAACATTACAACCGCCTGCAAAATCGCCTATACTTCTCATCATTTTTATAGCCATATCTCTCATTTTTTGATATGTTGTATCAGAGAGAGTCATTGCTGGAGCAACAGTTACTGAATCACCAGTATGAATGCCCATAGGATCCATATTTTCAATGGTACAAATTATTACAACATTGTCATTTTTATCTCTTAATAATTCTAATTCATATTCTTTCCATCCAATCAAGGCTTTGTCTATCATTACCTCATGAATTGGTGAAGCCTCTAAACCTCTGTTTAGAAGTGTGTCAAATTTTTCCTCTTGGTATACAATTGAAGCACCTGTACCTCCTAAAGTGAATGAGGGTCTAACACAAAGAGGGAAACCAAACTTTTGTGCAATTTCTTTTCCTTTTAAAAATGATGTTGCTGTTTCTGATGGTGCATAAGGAATATCTATTTTTTCTAATAGTAATCTAAACTTTTCTCTATCCTCAGTAATCTGAATTGCATCAATATCAACTCCAATAATTTCGATATCAAACTCATCCCAAATCCCCTTTTCACCTGCTTCAATACACAAGTTTAATGCAGTCTGTCCGCCCATTGTTGGTAAAACAGCATCAATATTATGCTTCTGAACAATTTTGCGAATTGATTTGGTATTAAGTGGGAGTAAATAAATATGATCGGCCATGACGGGATCAGTCATGATAGTAGCAGGATTTGAATTAATTAAAATGGTTTCAATCCCATCTTCTTTTAATGACCTAAGGGCTTGAGAACCAGAATAATCAAACTCGCATGCTTGACCAATTACTATTGGTCCTGATCCAATTATGAGTATACTTTTTAGATCTTTTCTTAGCGGCATAACCGTTTTTCAATATATCAAAAAAAAGGTGTTATTTTAAAAAACAACACCCTTTTTTGTAATCTTTTTTTCAACTTACTTTTTGTGTCTTAATTCACTTGAAACAGTCAATTTTTTTCTGCCTTTCTTTCTCCTAGATGAAAGCACTTTACGTCCTTCAGGTGTAGACATTCTTTCTCTAAATCCGTGCTTGTTTTTTCTTTTTCTATTTGATGGTTGAAACGTTCTTTTCATCAAGAATAAATTTCGCCAAATATACAATAATTGAAATTAATTCATTAATAAAAGTTTTTTTTAATTTTACGAAATAAATAACAACAAATGTTTAATAAATTATTTAAACTAGTTCTTGCGTTTTTGTCCATAGTTTTTTGTGTTATCCAGTTTATGAATGATAACATTGGGAACGGAATAGCGCTAATATTTTTATCACTAATCTTTATTTTACTGTATTTTAAAAATGAAATGTTAATCTTGGCATTTTTAAGGATGAGAAAACAAGATTTTGATGGCACTGAAAGATATTTGAACATGATCAAAAATCCGGAAAAATCTTTAATCAAAAAACAACACGGATACTACAATTATCTATTTGGAATCATATATTCACAAAAAAACCTAACTCAAGCTGAGAAGTTTTTTAAAAAGGCCCTTTCGCTAGGTCTTAATATGAATCATGATATTGCGATGGCAAAATTGAGCCTTGCTGGAATATTGATGCAAAAAAGAAGAAAAAGAGAGGCAACAATGCTACTTAATGAAGCAAAAAAATTAGATAAGCATGGTATGATGACTCAGCAAATAAAAATTATGCAAAGCCAAATGAAGAAAATATAATAATTTAAATAATGACATTCTACTATAATAATTTTTCATTACACCGTAAACTTGAGATTGAAGGTTTTGAACCATACGTTTCAGACGATGAGTTTATACTTGATATTGAAGATGATGACCCTCGATTTTTTAAGTTTTTAGAGTGTGTAAAACTTACTCATAATCCAAATCCAGGATACGATTTTGTGAGTGCTGGTCTTGATTCATACGAAGGAAATGATATTGAATCATTAATATTGAGAGGAAATGAAATATTGGGGGAAACCCCTGATGATTATGATTCAATTAATTTAACTTTTACACGAGGAAAATTTCTTGGACTCTAAAAGCATCAGCATTGCGGATGGATATTTTTTTGACAAATGGAAAGGCCTTTAGAATTAAAACCTACCATAAATTACTCTACGGTAATTAATTTCGGTAGATTTTCATTAAACCATGTTGCTTTTCTAAGAATCATGGCATGATTACCTCCTTTTACAAAAATTGCATTTTTAATATAAATTGAAGGAAAAACCAGATCATGTGTTCCATGAATATGAATTGTGTTTTTGTTAGGTTTATTCTGCTCCCAATTCACAATTTGGTGAATAGCCCATTTTAAATAATTTTCATCCCTAAATGATAGATACTTCCTGTACAATGAAATTCTTTTTTTTATCATAGGTCCAAAAACAAACACAACTAAAGATTCAAAATCGTCAATCCAATTTAAAGGAAGAAACCTGTAAGCTTTTGTTTTTCTACTTAATTGCATCATAAGGGGAAGTTCATGTCTGGATTTTACACTAGATATAATAATTACTTTTTTCACAACCATAATTTTGGAAAGCTCCTGAACAATAATACCCCCAAAAGAAACACCTACAAGAACAATATTTTTTCCATTGATTTCTTTTGACAACCTATTAACGTATGATTTAAGGTTTTCATTCTCATTTGAATGAAACCATTCCAAATAATGAAGTTTAAAATTTTTTGGAAGTTTTATAAATTCAAAAATTTTACTGTTAGCTGCCATTCCTGGCATAAAAAAAACATCATATGTATCTCCCTGATTCAGAATTATATACAAAAATAGTTCTTTCAATTTTACTATATTTGTAGTAACAAAACAACTAAACAACTAACTTTTATGAACAATTTCTCGATCAATGACAATGACTTTTTGCGTCAATTTGAAGTTGAAATTAATGGCAAACTGGCAAAAGTTGAGTACGCTTTACAAGAAAGAAAGATTTTTTTGACAAAAATTATAATTCCAGAAAATACTGATGATAATTTTAAAGAAGAATTTTTAGTCTCAATTTTTGAACATATAAAGGACAGGAAATTAAGAATGATGCCAACATCGAGTGAGATAAAAGTTTTTTTGAAGAAAAACAGGGAATATATGGACCTACTTCCTGTTGGTGTCAGACTTTAAGTTCAACTGTTTCCTCTGCAATACAATTGAAATCCCCGTCAATACCATCCAAGTAACAATTTAGTATCTTATTTTGTTTTGAGTTAGACCATAGAGATTTTACTCTAACATAATTTTCGGTATAGCCATATATATACCCATTTTTATTTTCTGTTTCAAAAAGAACATTATGATAGTTGTTGATATTCTTTTTATAAAACTCAAGTTTTTTTGAATTAGACAGTTCTCTCAATATTTTACTCCTTTTATTTTTAACTGATTTAGACACCTTATTGTTAATTGATATTGATGAGGTGTTTGATCTTTCTGAATAAGAAAATACATGTAAGTAAGAAATATCAATAGATTTGAGAAAATTATAAGTTTCTGTAAATTCTAAGTCATCTTCACCAGGAAATCCCACAATTACATCTGAACCTATACATGCATTTGGGATTTTTTCTTTTATGTAATCAAATCTGGTTTCATAAACTTCTCTCAAATATCTTCTTTTCATAAGCTTCAATATCGTGTCAGATCCACTTTGCAGTGGTATATGAAAATGAGGAAGTATTTTTTCGCAGTCACTAACAAGATCAATAATATCATTATTCAAAAGATTTGGCTCAATAGATGATATTCTTAATCTTTTTAAGTCACTTATATGACTTATTTGATTCAGCAAATTAAAAAAATTACTTTTCCTGGGTTTTACATTTTCAGTTATTCCAAAATCTCCAATGTTAACACCAGTTAAAACAACCTCTTGTACTCCTTTATCAATTAAGATTTTAATACTATCTATAACACTATCAACAGAGGGACTTCTTGATTTTCCCCTGGCAAGTGGTATTGTACAATAAGAACATTGATAATCACAGCCGTCTTGAATTTTTAAAAATGATCTAGATCTATCACCAAAAGAATATGATGGTTTGAATTTATCAACATTAGTTATTTCACAAGAATGATAGTTTTGGCTGATTTTTTTATCAAATTCTAAATAATTAAGAATATCAAACTTTTTATCTGCTCCCAAGACTAAATCAACTCCATCAATTAATGATATTTCTCTAGGTTTTAACTGGGCGTAACAACCTATGGCTACGACATACGCATTTGGATTATTTTTCTTTGTTTTATTTACAAGATATTTAAACTCCTTATCGGCATTTTGAGTGACTGAACAAGTATTAATTACATATATGTCGGATTTTTCATCAAAATCTACTTTTTCATATCCATTTTTGGTAAATTCCCTAGATATAGTTGATGTCTCAGAAAAATTCAACTTACACCCTAGTGTTTTAAATGCGACTTTCATCATTAAAAGAATTGCAAATATATACTTAAATTGGGGAAGTGAAATACATATTTTCTAGTCTTTTTTTATCATTAATTTTTGTTTCCTGTCAAAAACCAACTGAAAATAATCTTAAGATTTTTAAGTATAATGAATATTCAAATATCAGTTCTTTAGACCCTGCATTTTCTTCATCATTGAGAAATATGTGGCCATGTAACCAGTTATATAATGGCTTAGTCAAATTGGATAAAAACCTTAAAATTAAACCTGACATAGCAAAAGAATGGTATTATGATGAGGGAAAAAACGAATATACTTTCTTTTTAAATGATAATGTATTTTATCATAAATCAGAGATTTTTGGCATTGACTCTACAAGAAAAGTAATTTCAAATGATTTTGTCTACAGTTTCAACAGAATATTAGATAAAAAGTTAGCTTCCCCTGGATCATGGATTTTTAAAAATGTAAAGGAATTTAAAGCAGTCAACGATACAATATTAAAAATTACACTAAAAAATAAATCAAATAGTTTTTTAGGCAAACTTACAATGAAATATTCCTCCGTTGTTCCCTTCGAATCATTTAATGAGGGTAAACTATTAAATAAAATTCCTATTGGCACAGGTCCATTTATATTCAAAAAATGGGATAAAAACATAAAATTAGTTTTAAGAAGAAATAATAACTATTTCAAAACTGATAAGAGTGGAAAAAAACTACCTTACCTTGATGGCGTTGCAATCTCATTCATCCCGGATAAAAAAAGTGAATTCATGGAATTTATATCCAACAATCTTGATATGATAAATTCACCAGAAAATTCTATTGTTGAGTTAATTTTTGATAATAATGGTGAATTGAAGAATGATTATTCTAATATCAATGTTATAAAAAATCCGTATTTAAACACTGAATATTTAGGATTTAATACAACCAACTCACTAGAAACTGAAAAGTACCTAAGGTTAGCTATCAATCATGCAATTGATAGAAAAAAAATGATGAAATATTTAAGACAAAATATTGGCTACCCAGCTTTAAGCGGTATTGTACCAACGGGTCTAAATGAAGATTTTTTTAATGAACGATATTTTTACGATACTGATTTAGCTAAAAAATATTTAAATAAGTATTTGGAAAAAAATAAAAAGAAATCTATTGAATTAAATGTAGTGACTGACGCCCAATACCTAGATGTAATAGAATTTATTCAATCTGAACTTAAGAAACTAAGTATAAACATGAAAATTGAAATTACTCCTCCTTCAATACTAAGACAAGGAAAAGCAAAAGGAAAATATGATTTTTTTAGGGCAAGTTGGATTGCAGACTACCCCAACCCCGAAAATTACTTTGATCTTTTTTCTTCAAAAAACAAAACACCCAATGGACCTAATTATACGTATTTTATGGATGAAAAATTTGATAGTATCTATAACATATTAAACGAGGAAGAATCGCACATTGAAAAAAATTTTGAAATACTGGAGAATATTATATACAACTTCTCCCCTATCATTCCATTATACTATGACATGTCAATAAGACTTCTAAACAATAACATTGTTGGTATGTCGAATAATGCAATTAATATGCTTAATCTGGAGGAGGTAAATAAACTGTAATATACAATTACTTAACGGACTCAGAGTCTGTATTTTCATCTGAATCCTCAGGATTCTCAGCAGGTGCCTCTTCAGCAACAGGCTCTTCAGCAGGTGCCTCTTCAGCAACAGGCTCTTCGGCAGGTACCTCTTTAGCAACAGGCTCTTCAGCAGGTGTGGCTTCAGCAACAGGTTCGTTAGCAGGTGTGGTTTCAGCAACAGGTTCGTTAGCAGGTGTGGCTTCAGACGGTTTTGAACCCTCGTTTTTTTTCAATGACAAAGCAGCATATCTGTTTTTAAACTTATCTATTCTACCGGCAGTGTCAACAAGTTTTGTTTTACCTGTATAGTATGGATGAGATGTTCGTGAAATTTCTAACTTCACTAATGGATAATCTACACCCTCGTGATTTATTGTATCTTTGGTTTCAACAGCTGATTTGGTGATAAAAACATCGTTGTTGGACATATCTTTAAAAGCAACAAGTCTATAATTTTCTGGATGTATACCTTTTTTCATTTTTAATTGAGTGAGCAAAAATAAGTTTTTTTTTAATTTATGCAATGAATATCAATAATAGATAATTTCTACATAAATTTACAAGTAAAAAATGGAAACAATATCAAGCAAAAATGAGATAAAGAAATTTGGAATATACACTGCATTTTTCACTGTATCCTTTTCAATAATGCAGGTAGTCCTGGGCACTCATTATGAAAACGATACAACATCAAACATTGTAGGTTTGTTAATCTTAATTGTGGGAATAACAGCGTGTAGTTTAAATTTTAAAAAAATAAATAAAGGAATAATAGATTTAAAAACTGTTTTGAAGTTGGGGACTGGAATATCCGTAGTTAATGCTATTGTTTTTATTTTATATTTTTTATTACTTACTAATGTTATTGAGCCTAATTTTTGGGAAACGGCATGGAATATTGCATATGAGGTTGCAATTGAACAAAATCCTGAGCAGATGACTAATCCTGAAAGTGGAGAGTTCTGGACTAAAGAAGAATTTATTGGCTATGTTGAATGGACTAAAAACTTAGTGTATCCATTTACAATTGTATCTAATCTTTTTGTTGGATTTATGTTTAGTTTAATTTTGGGTTTGATTATAAAAAAATCTTAATCTAAAATGGATCTATCTATTATAATACCATTATATAATGAGTCTGAATCCCTAAATGAACTTAATAAATCTATCATAAGGTCATTAAACGGAAAAAATTTAGACTTTGAAATAATATATATTGATGATGGCAGCACTGATAATTCCTGGTCCATTATAAGTAATTTGTCAAGAAATAAAAACATCTATGGACTTAAGTTTCAAAAAAATTATGGAAAATCCATGGCCCTTCATGCAGGCTTCAAAAGAGCTATTGGAAATATTGTTGTCACTATGGATGCTGATTTACAAGACGATCCAAACGAAATTTATCCACTATTTGATATAATCACTAAGCAAAACTTAGATTTAGTCTCAGGTTGGAAAAAAAAGAGATACGACTCAATCATTTTTAAAAACATACCATCTAAACTTTTTAATTGGGCAGCACGAAAAGCATCTGGAATAAAATTAAATGATTTTAACTGTGGAATAAAGGCATATAAATCAGAAGTAATTAAAAACATAACCCTTACTGATGGAATGCACAGATACATTCCAGTTCTAGCTAAAAATGCTGGTTTTTCTAAAATATCCGAAAAAGAGGTCAAGCACCACCCCAGAAAACATGGGAAAACAAAATATGGTGCTGATAGATTTATTAAAGGGTTTTTAGATCTTGTGACATTGTCCTTTATCCAAAGATTTGGTAAAAGACCAATGCATTTTTTTGGATTAATTGGAACTGTTATGGTTTTAACTGGATTGATAATTTCTATTTACATTGGTTATGATAAACTTTTTGTAAATAAAACTGGAAGATTGATTACAGAAAGACCTCTATTTTATATTTCACTTGTTACTATGTTAATGGGGTTGATTTTTTTTATTGCTGGATTTTTGGGTGAGCTAATTCTAAGATCTAAAAGAAATGGTGATAATTATTCAATAGTTGAAAAAACTAAATGACCAATTATGGACTCCTCTGAAGAAAATTTTAAAGTATGGTCGAAAAAACCTTTTGATAAGGAAACAATTAAAGAAGTTTACAAACTAAAAAAAGAACTTAATCAATCAGATTTTAATGACATTTTTCACAAAAATCTAGAATTTGGTACTGGGGGAATTAGAGGAATTATGGGTGTAGGACCAAATAGGATAAATAAATACAGCTTGGGAAAAGCAACTCAGGGGATATGTAATTTTATTCATGATTTGGGTACTAAAAATCCTAAAGTTATAATAGGTTATGACAGTAGAAATAATGGCAAGTACCTTTCTGAAGTTGTTGCAGATATTTTTACTGCAAATAATATAAAAACATATATTTTTGACGAAATCAAACCAACACCAATTATTTCCTTTGGAGTCAGAGAATTATCTTGTGTTTGTGGTATTGTTATTACTGCTTCCCATAATCCACCTGATTACAATGGATACAAAGTATACTGGTCTGATGGAGGTCAAATTGTTCCACCTATTGATAAAAAATTAATTGATTCAATTTCTAGAACGAATTATACAGACATAAATTTTGCAGCCAAAAATAATTTAAAAACAACTGACTATAATAAAATTGAAAAGGAATATTTAAAAAAATTAAGCGATTATCTAAAAAGAATCAATATAAAAAAGAAGAAGAAAAAATTAAAAGTTGTTTTTACACCAATTCATGGCACCTCATATAAGATGATTCCATTATTGTTGGAAGATTACGGGTTTGAATACAAAACTGTAGAATCACAAATGATTCCAGATGGTAACTTTTCTACTGTTAAATCTCCAAATCCAGAGGAAGCCGAAGCACTAGCTCATGGTATTGGTTTGGCAAAAAAATATAATTATGATATTGTAGTTGGTACAGACCCAGACTCTGATAGATTTGGAATTGCTTTCAAGCATGACAATGAATTTATTTTACTTAATGGCAATCAAACAATGGCGGTAATGCTAGATTATTTATTAAAAAAAATAAAAACAAATCAAAAAAGTTCATTTATTGCGTCAACAGTTGTTTCAACACCAATGATTGAAAAAATAGCAAAGCAAAACAATGTTGAAATAAAACTTTCTTTAACCGGTTTTAAATGGATTGGTAAGATGATTAATGATTTTCCTCAAAAGTATTTTATTGCAGGCGGTGAAGAGAGTTATGGCTTTTTATTTGGTGATTTTGTAAGAGATAAAGATGCAATTGCTTCTTCTCTACTAATTTGTGAAATATTTAATGAATTGAAAGAGAAAAATAAATCTTTTTTAAGTATACTTATTGATTGTTACACTAAATACGGATTTTACAGCGAAAAATTAGTTACAAAAAAACTAAATGGTTTAGACGGAAAAAAGAAAATAGAGTCAATTATAGATGATGTAAGAAAGAACCCTCCAAAAAAAATTGGTAATAGTGATGTCTTGATTAAGGAAGATTATCTTTTGGGTGAGAAATTAAATCTAAAAACAAAAAAAACAGAAAAAATTAAATTGCCAAAGTCAAACTTAATAATCCTAAAATGTGAAGACGAAACATCAGTTTGTTTACGCCCAAGTGGAACTGAACCTAAAATAAAATATTACTTTAGTGTTAATTCAAGTTTAAAATCAGCAGACCACTATATCAAAATAAAGAGTGATTTGGATTCAAAATTGAATCAACTTATTAAAGAATTAATTTAAATGTATTTTAATAGAGTTATAAAAAATTTAAAATTATTTAAAAGAGAATTTCTTCTTAATATATTATTTAGTGCATTATACGCTCTGTTCAGTGCCATTGCTTTTTTCTCTCTAATGCCAATGCTCGAAGTTTTATTCAATGGCACAAATCAAACAATAGTTAAGCCCACATATGATTCATCAGTGAATTTGGGAAGTTTTTTAGAAAACTGGTTAAATTACCAGGTTGTTGTATTTGCTGGTGAGGACAATCAAAAAGCAATAATATTTGTAGTTTTTGTTGTTATTTTCTTATTTTTTTTAAAAAATGTCTTCAATTATTTTGCTCTTTTCTTTTCAACAATCATGAGAAATGGGGTTATTAGAATCATCAGAAAACAAATATTTGAAAGCCTAATTGTTCTTCCAATGAACTTTTTTTCAAAAAACAAGAAAGGTGATATTATTTCAAGAATAACATCAGATGTCATTGAAGTTCAAAATTCTTATCTATCCATTATCGAAATTTTTATCAGAGATCCATTATCAATAATTTTTACAATTACAGCAATGTTTATAATAAGCATGGAACTTACTTTATTTGTAATCGTATTCATTCCATTTTCAGCGTTTATCATTTCTTACATAGGTAAAACTTTGAGAAGAAGATCTTTAATTGTTCAAAAAGAACAAGGTGAGTTGACATCAATTACTGAGGAAACTTTAAACGGAATTAGTGTAATTAAAGCTTTTGTTTCAGAAACCTTTTTTACGAAAAAGTTTTTGAAATCTAATTCAAAATTCTTCAAGTATTCTAATAGTTTGGTAAATCGACAAAATATTGCAGCCCCTCTAAGCGAATTTCTTGGAATATTAGTGATTGGTGTTTTGCTTTGGTATGGAGGAAAATTAGTTTTAATTGATATGAACTTAAAACCTGCTGCCTTTATAACCTATATGGGCTTAGCATATGGTGTTTTGACACCTGCTAAATCAATCAGTAAAGCACTTTATGCTTTGAAAAAAGGGAATGCTGCTGCAGAAAGAGTTTATGAACTTATCGACTCAGAAAATGAATTTGAGTCACAAAACCTTGAAAACATTAAATCGTTTAACCAAAAAATTGAAATAAAAAATGTTTCGTTTAATTATGAGGAATTAGAGATTTTAAAAAATATTAATCTAAATATAAAAAAGGGTGAAACCTTAGCAATTGTTGGTCCATCAGGTAGTGGTAAATCTACCCTTGCAAACCTTTTACCTAGGTTTTATAATTATAATTCTGGTGAAATATTAATTGATGGTATTGAATTAAAGAAAATTAGTAAAAAGAGTATAAGATCACTGATAGGAATTGTTAGTCAACAATCTATCCTATTTAATGGTACTATTAGAGATAATATATTGTTAGGAAAACAAATTGATGATAATGAGGTTTATGATGCTCTTAAAACCGCCAATGCTCTTGATTTTATTAATGAATTTAGTGAGAAGTTAGATCACAAAATAGCTGACAACGGAGCAAACCTTTCTGGTGGTCAAAAGCAACGAATTTCCATAGCTCGTGCTATTATTTCAAAATCTCCAATCCTAATCTTAGACGAGGCCACATCATCGCTTGATTCGAAATCAGAGAAACTAGTACAAGATGCGCTTATTAAGTTAATGGATAATAAAACATCAATTGTGATTGCGCATAGATTATCTACTGTTAAATATGCCCAAAATATAGTTGTATTGGATAAAGGTAAAATTATTGAAATGGGTACGCATAATGATTTAATTAAGAAAAAAGGTATTTACAACAATTTAATCTCACTACAATCTTTGAACTGATGAATATTATTATTGTATGAGGCAAAAGAAATCAGTTGTAATATCAGCACTAGAAAAAGAGTTAATAAAAAAACTTAAAAACTCAAAATCAAAAGATAGTGCCTTTAGGGAATTAGTTAATCAAAGTAAAAAAAATCTATACTTTCAAATCAGAAGATTATTGTTAGACCATGAAGACACAAACGATGTATTACAAAATGTATATATAAAAATCTACAGATCAATTCAAAAATTTAAAGAAGAAAGTAAACTTTCAACATGGATGTATAGAATTGCTTACAACGAATCAATTAATTATCTAAAATCTAAAGAAAAAAAATACCTTTTTAGTTCAGATGTTATGTATAATACGATGATTAATAATTTAAGGGAAGATCCATATTTTGATGGGGATGAATTAGACATTAAATTACAGGCAATAATTGCTAAACTTCCACCAAAACAAAAGGTAGTTTTTCAAATGAAATATTATGATGATTTAAAGTTCAAAGAGATATCTCAGATACTTGGAACCTCAGTTGGTGCATTAAAAACTTCATATCATCTTGCAAAAAATAAAATAAAAAAAGAAATATCTGATAATCAAACCTTTTGACAAAACAATTGTCTTAGATTATATGAGAAGTAGTAGTTCATTTAAAGTCCCTAATAAATATTTTAAGAATTTTGATGTTGAAATCTTAGAAAAAATAAAACTTAATAAAAATATTTTTAATGTTCCTGAAAACTATTTTGAAAGTATTAGCACGGAAAGAATTATTGAAAAAGAAAAAACAAAGACTTTTTATAGAAACTTATTTATAACAAGTTCCATTACACTGGTTCTTATTATTCTATTGGTCTTTAATAATTTTGGTGAAAAAGAATTTGTTGATGAAACTTTTTTAGTCAACGACATTCTGGAAGAAAATTATGATTACATTGGTGAAAATCTCTATATCAACCAATACTCCAAAAACTACACATATCAAAACTTTGATAATCAGATAATTATGTCTAATTTAGATAACGATTTTGATTATATAATAGTTGAATAAATGATAAGGTTTTTTTTAATATTATTTGTCTTTTTTTTTCAAACCAACGTTGCTCAAGATGAAGCAAAAAGAATGACGCAAGAAAAATTCTATGCTGAAAAAAAACTGTTTATACTCAACGAATTAGAACTGAATGAAGATATCGAAAAAAAGTTTTGGGATATTTATGAAAAATATGACTCGCAAAGGTTGGTTTTAAGTCGAGAAATCGCTATGACAAACAGGAAACTTCTTCAAAATAAGATAATTGAAGACTTTGAAATCCAAGAATTAATTCAAAAAACCTATGAAAATGGTTCAAAAAGTTTAGAATTAAAAAAGAATATGTTTTCAGAACTTTCCAAAATTATCGAAAATGAAAATCTTGTTAGGCTTCCCTCGGTTGAACTAAAATTCAGACAACTTATGATTTCAAGAGCTAGAAATAATAAATAATTGTTAATAAATTTTTTAGAAGTCTATTAAAATCATCACAAACCGCTTATTATTTCTTTCATTTTTTAACATACTTTTGAGTGATACTTTATGATATCATTCTTTCAAAACAACAATAAACAAATTTATGCTGTTGATAGTAAGAATCCCATTTCCCAAAATGATATAAGAAAATTAGCATGGTTGTTTGGAAATAGTAAATTTCTAAAAACAAAAATCATTGAATCTACTTTTATTGGTCCACGAAAAGCAATGGTTACCCCCTGGTCAACAAACGCTGTTGAAATAACTAAAAATATGGGTATTGAATTTATTGATAGGATTGAATTATTTAATCCCATTGGTGAATCTGATGTATTTGATTACATGATTTCAGAAAAATATGTGAAGTTGGATCAGGAATTGTTTAAAATAAGTCGAAATCCTGAAAAAAGACAACACATTGACAACATACATCAATATAATTTGAGTGAAGGACTCGCGTTAAGTGATGATGAAATAACTTACCTTGAATCATTATCAAAAAAAATAGGCAGAAAACTAACAGATTCTGAAGTGTTTGGTTTTTCTCAAGTCAACTCTGAGCATTGTAGACACAAAATATTCAACGGTAGATTTATTATTGATGATATTGAAAGAAAAGACTCACTTTTTGATCTAATTAAGAAAACAACAAAACTTAATAAGAATAGTGTGGTCTCTGCCTACAAGGATAATGTGGCGTTTATTGAAGGACCTAACATTAAACAATTTGCACCCATAAAAGCTGAAACTCAGTCTGAATACAAGTTGTCTAACTTCAAATCCATAATTTCTATAAAGGCAGAAACTCACAATTTTCCGACTACAGTTGAACCTTTCAGTGGAGCAGCTACTGGTTCAGGAGGAGAGATTAGAGATAGAATGGCTGGAGGTCAGGGTTCAATTCCCCTTGCAGGTACGGCTGTTTATATGACACCCTACCCCAGGTTTGACGATTCAAAGTTTGGTTTTAAAAAACGCGAATGGTTGTATCAAAAACCTGCGGAGATACTAGTTAAAGCATCAAATGGTGCATCAGATTTTGGCAATAAGTTCGGACAACCTCTAATTGCAGGGTCGCTATTTACATTTGAACACCAAGAAAATGGAAAATCATGGGGATATGATAAAGTTATTATGCTGGCAGGTGGAATTGGTTATGGGAAAAAAGAATATTCATTTAAATCAAATTTATCGAAAGGGGATTTAATAGTTGTGCTGGGGGGAGATAATTATAGAATTGGGATGGGTGGTGCGTCTGTTTCTTCTACAAATACAGGTGAGTATAGCTCTGGTATAGAGCTTAATGCAGTACAGAGATCAAATCCAGAGATGCAGAAAAGAGTTTTCAATGTAATTAGATCAATACTTGAGTCTGGGGAAAATTTCATCAAATCTATTCATGATCATGGTGCTGGAGGGCATCTCAATTGTCTTTCTGAACTTGTAGAAAATGTCGGTGGTACAATTGACATAAATAAGTTGCCAATTGGAGATAAAACACTATCCGAAAAGGAAATAATTGGCAATGAATCTCAAGAAAGAATGGGCATCGTAATTGAAAAAAAATATCTAAGTAAACTGAAGCAAATATGCTTGAGAGAAAATGCTCCTTACTATATTGTGGGAGTAGTCACTGAAGATAAAAAATTTAAAGTCAAATCATGGAATAAAGATGAATACACTATTGACTTAACAATTGATGATTTTTTTGGAAATTCACCTCAAACCATATTGAAAGATAATTCTGAAAAAATAGTTTTTACTGACCACGAATTTAAACCAGATAACTTCAAAAACTATTTGGATGAAATTTTTAAATTAGAATCTATCTCATGTAAAGATTGGTTAACAAATAAAGTTGATAGATGTGTAACAGGAAAAGTTGCACTCCAGCAATGTACAGGTCCATACCAACTTCCTCTCAATAATTGTGGAGTAATGGCTTTAGATTACGAATCAAAATACGGTGTCGCAACGTCAGTGGGACATAGTCCAACAACAGCTTTAATCAATCCTGCAACAGGCTCAAGAAATTCAGTAGGTGAAGCATTGACAAATATTATTTGGGCACCATTAAAAAATGGACTTAAATCTGTATCTCTATCTGCTAATTGGATGTGGCCAGCAAACAATGTTGGCGAAAATGACAGGCTTTATTCAGCTGTTAAAGCTTGTTCTGATTTTTGCATTGAACTTGGTATTAATGTTCCTACGGGCAAAGACTCAATGTCCATGAAACAGAAATACAAAAATGATGAAGTTCTTTCACCTGGTACGGTCATAATTTCTGCAGTTGGTGAGGTTAGTGATGTAAGTAAGTGTGTGGAACCGTTTTTTAAAAAATTAAACTCAAATTTATATTACATTGATATGTCATCATGTGACTTAAATTTGGGCGGATCTGCATTAATGCAATCAAACAATAAAGTAGGTCATATATCAAATGACATCTTAAATGCTAAATATTTTAAAAAGGTATTTAATTCCATACAACTACTAATTAATGAAGGAAAAATATATTCGGGTCATGATGTGAGTTCTGGAGGACTAATAACAACAATTCTTGAGATGTCTTTTGTCTCACGTGGAATTGGTTTAGAAATATTTTTAGATGAATTTAATGATGATTTAATTAAAATTTTATTTGCGGAAAATCATGCGATAGTTGTAGAAGCTGAAAAAACAATTGAATCTGATTTGATTAATAATAACATAAAGTTTTTACGTTTAGGAAAAACTGTTGGTTCAGATAATATTGAAATTCAAAAAAATAAAAAAAATTATACACTCAATATTGATGAATACAGAAAAAAATGGTTCGATAAATCACTTAAACTCGATTCCATACAAAGTGGATTAAAATATGCTAAAAAAAGATACACAAATTTAAAATCAAATGGGCTAAAATTTAAATTTCCAAAGTGGTTTGATGGTGAATTTAAAAAAATCCATAATAATAAAATTAAGGCAGCAATACTTAGAGAAAAAGGAAGTAACTCAGAAAGAGAGATGGCGTATGCAATGTATGTTTCAGGTTTTGATGTTGTTGATATACACATGACAGACTTAATGTCAGGCAGAGAGAATCTCCGTGATATAAAATTTTTGGTTGCAGTTGGAGGTTTTTCAAATTCCGATGTTCTAGGATCTGCAAAGGGATGGGCAGGGACTTTCTTATATAATGAAAAAGCAAAAAAAAGTCTTAAAAATTTTTACTCAAAAAATGATAATTTATCATTGGGGGTTTGTAATGGTTGTCAGTTATTCATGGAACTTGGTTTAATAACTGTTGACTCAAAAAATAAAACATTTATGGACTTTAATGATTCAGGTAAATTTGAGTGTGTATTTACTTCAGTCAAAATTGAAGAAAATAATTCTATAATGTTTAAGAACTTTCAAAATACAAACCTGGGTATTTGGTCCGCCCATGGAGAGGGAAAATTTGTACTTCCTGGTAAAGAAACTGATTATAATATAATTGGTAAATATGCAAAAAACTCATTTCCATCCAATCCAAACGGATCTGATTTCAATACAGCAATTTTAGCAAATAAAGATGGTCGACATATTGCAATGATGCCTCATCTAGAAAGATCAATATTTCCTTGGAACTGGGGTTTTTATCCAGATAAAAAAAACGCTCACAATATTTCACCTTGGATACAGGCTTTCAAAAACGCCTATGAATGGTTAAAGTCCACTTAGTTTAATTTTAGATTATATTTTCTTTAATAAATTCAAAAATACTATGCATGCATAGTATTTTTTTTGTAAATTAAAGGAATGTCAGAAAAATTTGTTGAGCATCATATTAGATATACTTGGAGGTCTATATATAAGATGCATAATGAACAAGCAATTAAAGCAGGTGGTACATTAGCCCAAGCTGTTGTATTATTGAATTTAAATCCAAATAAAGGAACACCCTCAACATCTCTTGGTCCAAAGATGGGACTTGAATCCACAAGCTTAGGCAGAACCCTTAAGTCAATGGAGATTAATGGTTTAATAAAAAGGGTTCCCAATGAGGAAGATAGAAGAGGTGTTTTTATTTTATTAACAAATAAAGGAAAAGAACTAAGGGCAATATCAAAAAAAAATGGTAACAAATTTAATAAGATAGTTTTAAATAAAATTGGGGAAAAAAAGCTAGACATTTTTTTTGATGTTTTAAAATCAATTAACAAAACAATTAAAGACGGTCAAATATTTAAATGAAAAAAAATATTTCTAAAGTTGCAGTTTTAGGTTCAGGTATCATGGGTTCAGGTATCGCGTGCCATTTTGCAAACATTGGTATTGAGGTACTGTTACTGGATATTTGCCCGAATGAACTTAACGAAAGTGAAAAACAAAAGAAATTAAGTTTAGATTCAAAAGCTGTTAAAAATAGGATTGTAAATGAAATGTTTAACAAATGTATTAAATCAAAACCCTCTCCGATTTATTCAAAAAACTTTCTTAATCGAATAAAACTTGGAAATTTTAATGATGATATTCATGAAATCAAGAATGCTGATTGGATTATAGAAGTTGTTGTAGAAAAACTAGAGATAAAACAACAAGTTTTTGATTTGATTGAAAAGCACAGAACACCTGGAACTATAGTAACTTCAAATACATCTGGAATACCAATTAAACTAATGAGTAAAGGAAGATCCGATGATTTTAATAAAAATTTTGCGATTACTCATTTTTTTAATCCACCACGTTATCTTAATTTATTTGAGGTTATTCCTAGCCCCAATTGCGATAAAGATCTTCTTAATTTTTTATTGAAATATGGTGAAAAATATTTAGGCAAAACCTCCATTTTGGCCAAAGATACACCTGCATTCATAGGAAATCGAATAGGGACCTTTGGAATACAAAGCTTGTTTCACCAGGTTAAAAATGGAGATTATACTATTGAAGAAATTGATAAGCTTACAGGAAGTATTATTGGTAGACCAAAATCAGCGACTTTCAGAACTGCTGATGTTGTTGGACTTGATACTCTAATAAGCGTATCAAAAGGAATTTATGACTCTTGCAAAAATGATGAATCAATTGAGATTTTTAAAGAGCCTGATTTTTTAAAAAAAATGGTTGAAAATAATGCCTTAGGCAGCAAAACAGGCAAGGGTTTTTATAAAAAAATTAAAGACAAAGGCGGGAAATCTAAAATACTTCGCTTAGATTTTGATTCTATGGAATATGTTGAGCAAAAAAAAGTCAATTTTGATATTCTTTCTAAAGCAAGAAAAATTAAGGCATCCAATGAAAAATTTAAATTTTTAGTCAGCGGTGATGATAAAGCATCTAATTTTTACAAAGAAAATTTCTCAAGGATGTTTCACTACATTCAAAACAGAATTCCAGAAATCTCTGATTCAATTTTTAGTATTGACGAAGCAATGAAAGCTGGATTTGGATGGAAAGATGGTCCGTTCGAAATATGGAATTATATCGGTATAAATGAGGGGAAAGAATTGATGAAAGTATATGGTTTAGAAACTGCTAAATGGATTGATGACATGTTATTAAATGGATACAATGAATTCTACAGAGAATCTGAAGGTATTGTTGAATATTATGACCTAACATCAAAAAAATATAAAATAAAACCCGGTCAAGAAGGTTTCATAATACTTAAAAATATTTTAGGAGATAAAATCGTTTGGTCAAACTCAGAAGCCACTCTATATGACATAGGAGATGACATCGTAAATCTTGAGTTTTCCTCCAAAATGAATGTCATCAATCAAAATATAATCAGCTCACTTAAAAAAGGTGTTGAAATTGCAGAAAAAGATTTCAAAGGTTTAGTTATTGGTAATGAGGGATCTCACTTTTCAGCTGGTGCTGATATAAGTATGATTTTTTTGCTATCGATTGAGCAAGAATATGATGAACTTAATCATGTCATGAAAATTTTCCAAGACACCATGATGAGATTAAGATATTCTGCTATCCCAGTTGTTGCTGCACCTCACGGTTACACTCTTGGTGGTGGATGTGAATTATGTCTACAATGTGACGCAGTAATACCTTATAGTGAAACCTACATAGGATTGGTTGAAGCTGGAATCGGATTGCTTCCTGGCGGGGGAGGAATGAAGGAAATGATTTTGCGTGCATCCGATAAATTCAAAAAAAATGATGTTGAAGTAAACATCCTACAAGAATACTTTATGAATATTGGAATGGGAAAAACAGCAACATCAGGATTTGAGGGTTATGATTTGGATTACTTTATCAAGGGGAGAGATATAACTGTCATGAACAAAAAAAATCAAATCTATATTGCAAAACAAAAGGCTTTAAATTTGTTTGAAGCAGGATACACAAAGCCAATAGAGAGGAATGATATAAAAGTATTGGGTAAACAAGCACTAGGAATGCTTTATGTCGGTGTTGATTCATTAAGGGCTGGTGATTATATTTCAGATCATGATAAAAAAATTGCAAATAAGATTGCATATGTGTTATGTGGTGGAGACCTCTCTCAACCAACAAAAGTTTCCGAGCAATATTTGCTTGAACTTGAGAGAGAGGCTTTTATTTCCCTATGTGGCGAAAGAAAAACTTTAGAACGAATGCAATATATGTTAAAAAACGGTAAACCACTAAGAAACTAGAATGAGAGAAGCTTATATAGTTAAAGGATTCAGAACAGCTGTTGGAAAGGCACCCAAAGGTTTTTTTAAGTTTAAAAGACCCGATGAGTTAGCTGCTGAAACAATAGCATTTTTAATTAAATCAGTTCCTGATTTTGATAAATATTGGATTGATGATGTAATCGTAGGTAATGCTGTCCCCGAAGCTGAGCAAGGATTTAATGTTGCGAGATTAATTTCACTTATGGGTCTAAAAATTGAGGACGTTCCTGGTGTTACCGTGAACAGACTTTGTGCTTCTGGGTTAGAATCATTGGCAATCGCAACTGCCAAAATTAAATCTGGAATGGCTGACTGCATTATTGCTGGAGGTGTTGAAAGCATGAGTTACATACCGATGACAGGCTATAAACCTGTTCCAAGTTATAATACAGTTTCTAAAGGAAAAGAAGATTACTATTGGGGAATGGGTTTAACTGCTGAGCAAGTGGCCAAAGATTTCAATATATCAAGAGAAGATCAAGATGTGTTCTCATTTAATTCGCACATGAAAGCAATCCAAGCAATGAAAGATGGAAAATTTGATTCGCAAATTGTACCTATAACAGTCAATGAGACATATCTTGATAAGAATTCAAAAAAACAAATAAAATCGGAGATTTTTGAACAAGATCAAGGACCAAGAGCTGATACAAATCTTGATTTGTTAGCTAAATTAAGACCTGTCTTCTCTGTAGATGGTAGTGTTACGGCAGGAAATTCATCACAAATGAGTGACGGTGCTTCTTTTCTTTTGGTAGTTAGCGAAAAAATGTTGAAAAAGATAAAAATGGAACCTATTGCTAAACTTACAAATTATAGTGTTGCTGGTTTGCCTCCAAAAATCATGGGAATGGGTCCTGTTAAAGCAATTCCGAAAGTTTTGAAGCAATCAGGTTTAAAAATCAATGATATAGAATTAATTGAATTAAATGAGGCATTTGCTTCTCAATCAATAGCAGTAATAAATGAGTTAAAACTCAATAGTGATATAATAAATGTAAACGGTGGTGCAATAGCATTAGGTCATCCATTAGGTTGTTCTGGTGCAAAATTGACAGTCCAACTAATTCACGAGATGAAGGCGAAAAAATTGAAACGTGGAATGGTTACTATGTGTGTGGGTACTGGACAAGGTGCAGCCGGAATAATTGAATTAATATAATATGGATTTACAAAATAAAATTTTAACACGTGGGGGTGAATTTATTGTGAGAGATACCAACTATAATGAAGTATTTACTCCAGAGGATTTTAATGATGAGCAAAAAATGATGCGGGATGCAGTTAAAGAATTTGCAGAAAAAGAAATTTGGGACAAAAAACACGAATTTGAAAAGCACAATTATAAATTAACAGAAGAAATTATGGAAAAGGCAGGAAATCTAGGCTTTCTAGGCGTTGGAGTTCCTGAGCAATATGGTGGTCTTGGAATGCCATTTACATCATCCGTACTTGTTTGTGACTATTTTTCTGGTAGCTCTGGTTCAACATCAACTGCATTCGGAGCACACACAGGAATTGGAACTATGCCTATTTTATTATATGGAAATGAAGAACAAAAGAAAAAGTATATACCCAAATTAGCAACGGGTGAGCATATTGGTGCCTATTGTTTGACTGAGCCAAGTGCCGGATCAGATGCAAATAACGGAAAAACCAAAGCAGAACTCTCTGATGATGGAAAATTCTACTTAATAACTGGTCAAAAAATGTGGATTTCTAATGCTGGTTTTGCTGATATTTTAACAGTTTTTGCAAGAATAGAAAATGATAAAAATATAACTGCTTTTATTGTAGAAAACGATCCTGAAAATGGAATTGAACTTGGTAATGAAGAATCTAAGTTAGGAATACACTCTTCGTCAACTAGACAAGTCTTTTTCAACAACACTAAAGTCGCAGTTGAAAACATGCTTTCTGAAAGAGGGAATGGTTTTAAAATTGCCATGAATGCCTTAAATATTGGCAGAATTAAATTGGCTGCTGCTTGTCTTGATGCTGAAAGAAGAATTGTTACTTCATCAATTAAATATGCAAGTGAAAGGGAACAGTTTAAAACAAAAATAATTGAGTTTGGTGCAATTCAAGAAAAAATTGCCAAAATGGCAATGGATACTTATGTAGGCGAATCGGCTACCTACAGAGCATCAAAAGATATTGAAGATAGAATAGAAATTCTTAAGAGTGATGGTAAAAATCATCAAGATGCTGAATTAAAGGGTGTTGAAGAATATGTAATTGAGTGCTCTATTTTAAAGGTAGCTGTTTCAGAAGATGCTCAAAATTGTGCAGATCAAGGAATTCAAATTTTTGGTGGAATGGGTTATTCAACGGAAACTCCTATGGAATCTGCATGGAGAGATGCAAGAATTGCTAGAATTTACGAAGGAACAAATGAAATAAATAGATTAGTTACGATTGGAATGTTAATTAAAAAAGCTTTCAAGGGCAATATAAACCTAATTGAAAAAGCTGAGGAGGTTGCTAATGAACTAACCGAGATTCCATCATATGATACGCCTGAATTGACAAATCTTTTTGACCAAGAAAAAATTATTTTAAGAAACCTAAAGAAAGTTTTTTTAATGCTTGCTGGTGCAGGGATGAAAAAATTTGGAATGGATTTAGAGAAAGAGCAGGAAGTTTTATTGGCCATCTCTGATGTTTTAATTGAGATATATATGGCTGAATCTGCTATTCTAAGAACTGAAAAGAATTGTAAGAGGTTTGGTGAAGATTCCCAAGTTGGTCAAATAGCAATTAGTCAACTTTATCTCTATGAAGCAAATCAATTGATTTCAAATAAAGCTAAAGAATTAATTTTCTCTTTGTCTGATGGAAGCGAACAAAAGTTTTTACTAATGGGTCTAAAAAGATTTACGAAATATTTTAAATATCCAAAACCAATAGAACTGAAAAGAAAAATATCAAAAATTATTTCTAAGGAAAATAGATATTGTTTTTAATTATGAAAAAGAAAACTTTAATAGTAATATTATTTTTTTCTTTTTCAATAAGTTATTCTCAGGACAAAATTGATAATCTAATTTTTGAAATTATTTCAAAAGTTTCAAAAGAAAATTTAGAAAAAGATATAGTTAGTTTAGCAAATTTTGGTACAAGACATACTTTAAGTGATACAATATCAAATTACAGAGGAATTGGAGCTGCCCGTAGATGGATTAAAAATTCATTTGAAAAAATTTCATCCGAATGTAATAATTGTCTAGATGTATTTTATCAAAAAAATTATTTTAAACGGAATAATCTTAGACTTATGAGAGATGTTTGGATAAATAATGTTGTTGCCATTCAAAGGGGTTTTAAATACCCAAATAGATATGTTATAATGAGTGGAGATATTGATAGCAGGGTTTCCGACCCTAATGATTATTTATCAGAATCACCTGGTGCCAACGATAATGCATCAGGAATGGCTGGAACAATTGAAGCTGCAAGAATTTTATCCAAATATCAATTTGAAAACTCAATCGTGTATCTAGGTCTTTCTGGTGAAGAACAAGGTTTATATGGTGGACAGGGTTTTGCTGAATTTGCAAAAAAAAATGATTGGGAAATTATTGGGGTGATGAACAATGACATGATTGGTAACATAGAAGGCGTAAATGGAATAGTTGATAACAGAAGTTTCAGAATTTTTTCTGAACCTGTGCCAGCAAATGAGACAGACCGAGAAAGATATATGAGGAGGTTTTATGGTGGAGAAGTAGATGGTAACTCTAGACAACTTGCCCGTTTTATTTATAGCAGTACAAAAAAGTATATGCCTGAAATGAAACCAAATCTAATTTATAGGTTGGATCGTTTTGGTAGAGGAGGTCATCACAGACCTTTTAATGATTTAGGTTATGCTGGTGTCAGAATAATGGAATCCAATGAAAATTACAATAGACAGCATCAAGATATTAGATTTGAAAATGGCATCAAATTCGGAGATGTAATTGATGGGGTTGATTATAATTATGTTAAAAAATTAACATCAGTAAATATTATAAACCTTGTTTTATTAGGGTCTTCTCCGCCCCCCCCCCTAAGAATCTTTCTATTGGAGGGATTGTTGAACCATCTGTTAAATTCAGATGGGATGAAAATAATGATAAAAACATAAAAGGTTACAGAATATACTGGAGAGAAACATCATCTCCGCATTGGCAATTCAGTAAATATGTTGGAAATGTAAATAAATATACATTGAAAGGAGTAATTATAGATAATTATCTTTTTTCAGTTACAACAGTGAATGATAATGGTTATGAAAGTATTTTTGAATTTCCATCAGAAACTTTTAGAAATTAATCCAGTTTGAAACCCTGTTTTTTCATCCACTCATCATTATAAATTTTTCCTATATATCTTGTTCCAGAGTCGTGAAGCAAAACAACAACATTTTCATTTTTTTTAAAATTTAATTTTAGTTGATGTAAACCAGCCACAGCTGCTCCACACGAATACCCTGCTAAAATACCCTCTTTTTTAGCGAGCCTTCTTGCATAAATTGCTGCATCTTCATCAGTAACTTTTTCAAAGTGATCTATTACTTCAAAATTAACATTTTCAGGAAGAATATCCTCCCCTATACCCTCGGTTAAGTATGGGTAAATTTCATTTTTATCAAACTCACCTGTCTCATGATATTTTTTAAATATTGAACCGTAAGAATCAATACCCCAAATTTTTATTCTATTATTCTTTTCTTTTAAAAATCTCCCCACACCAGAGATTGTTCCCCCTGTACCAACCCCAACAACAAAATGATCTATGTGACCATTCATTTGTTCCCATATTTCTGGACCAGTTGACATATAATGAGCCTCAGAATTTGATAAATTATCATACTGATTAACGTACCAAGAATTTTCTATTTCTAAACTTAACCTTTTGGATGTTGAGTAATATGAGTTTTCATCATCAGGTTCAACATTTGTTGGACATATAATCACCTCTGCACCAACTGCTTTTAATATATCTACCTTTTCCTTAGACTGCTTATCTGTAGTTACACAAATTAGACGATATCCTTTTACTATTGCCCCTAATGCCAATCCCATACCTGTATTTCCTGATGTTCCCTCCACAATTGTACCACCAGGTTTTAACTTTCCTGAACTTTCAGCATCCTCAATCATTTTTATTGCCATTCTATCTTTTACTGAGTTACCTGGATTAAAGTATTCAACTTTAGCAAAAACCTCAGCTGAAATTCCACTTACAATTTTATTTAGTTTAATCATTGGGGTATTTCCAATAGTTTCTAAAATATTATTTTTAATTTTCATTTAACTAGATTTCAGTATAGTTGTTGGATTTAATTTGGAAACCACAAGGGAAGGGATAATTAACATCAAAAATGACATTATAATTACAGATATATTTAATAATATAATATTTGTAAAATTCAAATCGACAGGAACGCTGTTAACATAGTAAACTGTGGGGTCTAACTCAATTATATTAAATTGGACTTGAAAAAACAATAATATAAAAGAGATTAGATTTCCAAAAACTAAACCTCTTATAATTAAATATAATCCGTTTATCAAAAATATTTTTCTTATGCTCGTATTATTAGCTCCTAAAACTTTTAAAACCCCAATGAATTTTCTTTTTTCCAAAATAGTAATTAAAAGAGCTGTAATCATGTTTATTCCACCTACAATAATTAACAAAAAAACAATTAAATATACATTTGAGTCAAACAGGGAAATCCAATTATAAATTTCACCAAACCTATCTTTGTTAAACATTATTTTATAATTTGAGGGTACAGACTCATAAATCAATCCTAAATTGCTATGTTTTAATAAACTTACTTCAATACCACCTGCTTGATTGATGTTCCAATTGTTTATCTGCTTTGATTGGTTGAAATTTCCTAAAATTATTTTACTATCAAATTCTTGTATACCTGTATCATAAATAAATTTTATACTAAACTTGCGAATTTTTGGGTTAGATTTATTTTGTTTCGTAAAAAATAATAAAGTAAGGTCATCACCTACTTTCATGTTGTTTATTTTTGAAAAATATTTAGAAACTGATACTTGATTATTTTTAAGTTTAGGAGAATCCGTAGAAATTAGATTCTCGTATCCTTTAAACACTAAAAATTCAAAACTATTATCTTTTGGAAATACAACAGGATTGTATGAAACCTTGTTTAAACCTTTTATAGTTTGATTTTGAAGATTTGATAAGTTTAAAGTATCCAAATCGATTGGATTACCAGTTTCAAATAAGTTATTGCCATAGTTTGTAATAATTAAATCGCCAACATTATTTGAGAATTTTTCATTAATATTTTTTTGAATGCCAAAACCGATTGACATAGATATATTCATGATAACTATTCCAACGATAATTGAAAGAATCGAAATTTTTATAATAGGTGATGAAATACTATTTTTATATCTTTTATAACCTAAAATTTTTGATGCAACAAATCTTTCGAAATTCAAACCTTGCCTTTTTTAATTTTCTTTTCAAAATTACTTTTTTTTTATTGCTCACCCATAATTTAAACGGTCAAAATAAATTAGTCTATGGTATTGAGAGAACGGACCAATACATCAAATTTTTGAAGGATAAAAAAATTGGATTGGTTACGAATCATACCTCGAAGTTTTATATAAATAAACCAATTCATCTAGTTGATTCATTAATTAATAGAGGAATTAACATTGAAAAAATTTTTGCGCCAGAACATGGTTTTAGAGGAGATGTTGATAATGGTGAAAAAATTGACAATTCAGTTGATGTAAAAACTAAAATTCCCATTATATCTCTTTATGGAAACTCAAGAAAACCCTCAAAAAAGAATATTTCAAAACTAGACATAATAATTTTTGATATTCAAGATGTTGGTACTCGTTTCTATACATATTTATCAACACTTCATTACATAATGGAAGCATCCGCTGAAAACGGAATTAAAGTCATTGTTTTTGACAGACCAAATCCAAATGGCCACTATGTTGATGGTCCGGTATTGGAAAACAATGCAAAAAGTTTTCGTGGGATGCACAATGTCCCAATTGTCTATGGAATGACAATTGGCGAATATGCTCTAATGATAAATGGCGAAAAATGGCTTAAAAATAAAGCAGTTTGTGATCTCGAAGTTATTGAGATGATCGGATATGATAGAAGAAAAAAATATAGACTCAAAGAAAAACCTTCACCAAACCTTCCCAATGAAAAATCAATAAATCTCTACCCATCACTATGTTTTTTTGAACAAACACCTGTAAGCATTGGAAGAGGAACTAATCTTCAATTTCAAATTATTGGTCATCCGGATTGGAGAGATAAAAATTTCAGTTTTAAACCTGTACCTATGATTGGAGCAAAATACCCAAAACATAATGGTATTTTATGTTATGGGCAAAATCTTTCAAACACAGAATACCTAAGTAGAATTAGACTTGATTGGCTTATAAACTCTTATAATAAATCAAATGATAAAGAAAACTTTTTTGGTAATAGTTTTCATGAAATTGCTGGTAATTTTGAATTGGAAAAACAAATAAAAATGGGTTTAAACCCAGTTGATATAAGGGAATCATGGGAAATGGGTTTAGAAAGTTTTAAAAAAATCAGAAAAAAATACTTAATCTATCCCTAAGAATTTGTGAGTTTGCATTGATAATCTCCACCTTGGGTTTGTCTTTATAAAATCAACTACTTTAGCATTTATTTTATCAAATTTTCCCCACTCTGGTTGTAAAAATAATTTACAATTATCACTTACCTTTTTTGACTCCTCTACTGCAAAATCTAAATCGTGATTGTTATAGATTATAATCTTTAGTTCATCAGCGATTTGATATAAGTTTTTTTTTGGGAGTTGTTGTTTTTTAGGTGATAAACAGATCCAGTCCCAATCTCCCGAAATATCATAAGCACCTGATGTTTCTAGGTGTCTTTTAAATTTTTTTTCTTTTAATTTTTTTGTTATTTCCGTCATATCCCACATTAAGGGTTCACCACCAGATACAACGACAATTTTTGTTTTTTTATCGATATTTTGGATGATTTTAGAAACTTTAAGTATGTTGTGATTACCATGATCCCAACTCTCTTTGACGTCACACCAATGACATGCAACATCACAACCCCCAATTCTTATAAAAAATGCAGCTGAACCTGAATGGTAACCTTCTCCTTGTAATGAGTAAAACATTTCCATGACTGGAAGATTATTTTTATCAATTTCCATCTAAACAATTAAGTTAAAGAAATATTATTAGTAATTTTATTTTCGTGAATAAATTAACTCCTTTTCATTTGGCAATACCTGTTAGTAATCTCGAAAAAAGTAGAGAGTTTTACAGAGATATACTTGGTTGTAAAGAAGGTAGAAGTAGTGAACATTGGGTGGATTTTGATTTTTTTGGGCACCAACTTGTAATTCACTTTAAAGAAATTAATGAAGATGATATGCATATAAACTCTGTTGATGGGAAGGATGTACCCATACCACACTTTGGAGTAGTTTTGGAATGGGAAACATTTCAAAAGTTTTCTAAACAAATAAGAAAAAAAAATATAAATTTTATAATTGAACCATACATAAGATTTGAGGGTAAACCTGGTGAACAAGCAACAATGTTTTTTAAGGACCCCTCAGGGAATGCTTTGGAATTCAAATCTTTCAAAGATTTTAATCAAATTTTTTCTAAATAGATTAAAAAACCTCAACAATACTTGTTTTTATAGGCTTTTAAGTTGTTTTTAAGTAACATGGCAATTGTCATTGGACCTACACCACCAGGAACGGGGGTTATATAACTACATTTTTTGGAAACATTTTCATAGTCCACATCACCAACGATTTTATAACCCTTTTCAGAATTATCTGGAACTCTTGTTATACCAACATCAACAACAACAACTCCATCCTTTACCATATCCTCTTTTAAAAAGTTTGGTATACCCAGGGCAGAAATAATAATATCAGCTTCCAGAGTTAAATTTTTAATCTTGGAGGTTCTACTGTGAGCTAAGGTTACAGTTGAATTTCCTGGGTTTGTTTTAAGCCCCATCAATATGCTGATTGGTTTACCAACAATATCAGATCTCCCTATAACTACAGTATTTTTTCCTTCAGTCTGTACTTTATACCTTTTTAAAAGTTCTATAATTCCAGAGGGGGTTGCAGAAATAAAGGTTGGCAAATTTAAAGACATTTTACCAAAATTTGTAGGATGGAAACCATCAACATCTTTATTTGGATCTACAGCCATTAATATAGTTTGAGTATTAATGTGACTAGGTAGAGGTAACTGTACAATATACCCATCAATAGAATCATTTTTATTTAATTCTTCAACTTGATTTAAAAGTTCATATTCGGTTGTTTCGTCTGGTAATTTTATGAGTGTTGACTTGTAACCAACCTTTTCACATGCTTTCACTTTACTTCCTACGTATGTCAAACTTGCACCATCACTACCAACTATAACAGCAGCTAGATGAGGTGGGCGATTACCAGCTTCTTTAATTTCTTTGACTTCTTCAGCAATCTCACTCTTAATGTCATTACTGGTCTTTTTTCCATCAAGAATTATCATATTATTGTTTGAAATTTTGCATCATATTCATAAGTTTTGAGGCCCCACCTGACTGAACCATTTTCATCATCTTTGACATTTGCTCAAATTGTTTTAACAAGGCATTCAACTCTGAAATATCTCTACCAGCACCTTTTGCAATTCGTTTTTTTCTGCTATGATCTATAATTTTTGGATTAGATCTTTCATTAGGTGTCATTGAATGTATCATTGCTTCTATATATTTAAATGAATCATTATCAATGTCAACATTTTTCATCTGACTCATTCCCGGGATCATATTCATAGTATCTTTTAGATTTCCCATTTTTTTTATTTGATTTATTTGGTTGAGAAAATCATCAAATCCAAATTTGTTCTTAGCAATTTTTTTACTTAGTTCTCTAGCTTTTTTCTCATCATAAACTTCTTGAGCTTTTTCAACTAATGAAACAACATCACCCATACCAAGAATTCGATCAGCCATTCTCTCGGGATAAAAAATATCAAGGGCGTCAAGTTTTTCACCAATTCCAACAAATTTTATTGGCTTGCTAACCACTGATTTAATTGTGAGTGCTGCTCCTCCCCTGGTATCACCATCTAATTTTGTTAAAACTACTCCGTCAAAGTTTAAGACATCATGAAAGGCTTTGGCAGTATTTACGGCATCTTGACCTGTCATTGAATCAACAACAAATAGAATTTCTGAAGGATTTACTGATTCATTTATATTACTAATTTCAACCATCAATTTTTCATCGACAGCCAATCTACCAGCAGTATCGATAATTATAATATTATTCTTTTTTTCTTTGGCGTAATCGAGAGATTTTTTTGCTATACCAATTGGATCATTATTTCCCTCTTCGGAGTAAACCTCAATACCAATATTGCTACCCAAGACTTTTAATTGTTCAATGGCAGCAGGGCGATAAACATCGCATGCAACCAACAGAGGGTTTTTTGCCTTTTTCTTTTTTAAATAATTTGCTAATTTTCCTGCAAAAGTAGTTTTACCAGAACCTTGCAGCCCTGCTAAAAGAATTATTGAAGGATTATCTGAAAGATTGATGCCAACATTTTCACTCCCCATTAGCTCAGTTAGTTCATCTTTGACTATTTTAACCATAAGTTGACCGGGTCGAAGGTCTGTCAATACATTTCTACCTATTGCTTTTTCTTTGACAGAGTTTGTAAAATCCTTTGCAATTTTGTAACTAACATCCGCATCTAAAAGAGCTCTTCTTACCTCTTTCAAAGTTTCAGCAACATTTATTTCGGTTATCTTCCCATGACCTTTTAAAGTATGAAATGCTTTATTTAGTTTTTCTGTTAGATTATTAAACATATGATTTCAAATTTAGTATTATTTACTATGAATTTCACTTTTCATTTTATAAATAACCAAAACATGGGGAAAAGTAATTGCTGCTAGAAATGAGAAAAATATTGCCAGGCTAAAATCAACGTTATTCTTTAAAATCAAATACATAATAACCAAAAAAACTATTGCTAGTAACCAGTACGTGGCTCCTTTTAATAAAAATTTTTTAAAATTTTCCGATTGAATAGAATCACCAAATAGATAGTCCGATTGTTCGATTATAGATGGTATACTATGGAAAAAAACAAAATAAATAGCAAAAGCTGGTAGTAATTCATAAGTAAAAAATACCAGCAACATAACAACTAGTAAAGCTAACTGATGCAGCAACTGTTTTTTTAAAATCTGGTAATTTAAAATTATAAGAAGTAAAGTACATAAAAAAGAAAAAATAAATCCTGCAGAATAAATATTTTCTGAAATATCGATTTTAGTTATTTCAAAAATAATATTTGAAACATCGTTTTGATTAAATAAAAATAGCGTGGAAAAAATAAGAAGTCCAAAGAAAAAGTAAAATAGTGAAATTGATTTGGATTGATTACTTCCAAATATTGTCCACTGTTGTTCACCAAAGTGGTATGCGCTAAATAAAATAAAAAAAAGCAGCGAGAGCTCAGAAAAATTAAAAAAAATAATAGATATTAAAATAACAATAAAGAGATATTTTATGGTACTTTTTAGGATAATTTCATTGGTCTTTTTTTTGCCCTTTAAAAGAATTAAAATATCGTTCGCCCCATGAACAATACCAAAAGTTAGGATTAGACCATAACAAGCAAAATAAAAGTATTCAGAATTTAGATGATTGCTTACAAATACAGAGAATAAACTCAAAATCATTGTTAACTTAAATGATAGATTGTCTGAGTAGTTATTTTTAGTCAAGTTTAAATAATTGCTAACAATAAAGTTAATTAAAATATAAAAATCTTGATATTTTACATCTAATACCCTAATTATGAATATGATATAGGAAAGTTCCTTTGTTTAAAAATTTATCTAAAAGAACTAGTTTTTGCTGTCAAATGTTCATAAAAAACAGTTTTTTTTTGACATATTTCTACTTATTAGCATATTTTTTACTATTTTGGGCGACATTAAAACAAATAATTAATTATTATGGAAAATTTATTTAATATGTTTTTAGCGAGTGAGGTTATAGTACCCACAAACGCTACTGAATTTACATTCTGGATCGGTGCCATGGCCATGGCTGCTGCTTCAGTATTCTTCCTACTATCTTTAGACGCAGGTGGTGGAAAATGGAGAAATTCTATGCTTGTATCTGCTTTGATTACAGGTATTGCTGCTGTACACTACTTATACATGAGAGATGCATATGCATCAATGGGTGGTGACGGTGTTACTGCATTCAGATATGTGGACTGGATTTTAACAGTTCCTCTAATGTGTGTTGAATTTTATTTAATTCTTCAAAAAGCTGGTGCTCCAAAAAGTTTAATGTGGAACCTAATCACTTTATCAACAATCATGCTTGTAACTGGGTATGTTGGTGAAGCTGGTCATGGTGATGCAGTTATTTTTGGTACTATTTCTGGTCTTGTTTACTTCGGAATAGTATATATTTTATGGCTCGGAAGCGCTGCTGAACTTGCAAATAAAGCAGGTGGAGCAGTTCTAGAGGCGTATACAGCATTGAAGTGGTTCGTTCTTGTAGGTTGGGCTATTTATCCAATTGGATACATGGCAGGTACTGAAGGATGGTACTCAGGTCTGTTCTCAGGTTTGAGTGGTCAAATGGACCTAATATACAACATTGGTGATGCTATTAACAAGATTGGTTTCGGTCTTGTAATTTACAACTTAGCAGTAGCTAAATAATTTAACAACTAACCTTTGTTAATGACCACCTCAGAAATGAGGTGGTTTTTTTTTATAAAAAACTAAAAAATTATGGGCAAATTTAAAGTGATTGAACAAGCGAAAAAAATTGATCCTCTTATGCTTTTGGGGATTTTAATGGTTAGATAATTAAAAATATCTAATCAAATTAACTACATCCTGTCAGGAACAGAGATCCCTAATAACCCCATAGATTTTTCAATTTGCATTGCAACTTTTTTAGATAGAAAAACTCTGAATGAATTTATCTTTTTATCACCCAATATAGTATGGGTTTGATAGTATGAATTATACAATTTAACTAACTGATAAATATGATTTGCAATAAGTGATGGATTTAATGTTTTTACGGAATTATTTAAGATGTTTCTAAACTCACACAACAGTATAATGAGTTCTTTCTCTTTTTTGACTAGTTTCAACTCAGTAAATTCATTCGAAGAAAGATTATTTTTTTGTAAAATTGATTTAATCCTTGCGTAAGTATATTGAATGAAAGGACCTGTATTACCATTAAAATCAATCGATTCCTCTGGATTAAATAATATTTTCTTTTTGGGATCAACTTTGAGTATATGATATTTAAGCGCACCTAATGCAATAGTTTTATATAATTGTTTTTTTTCTGAGTCAGCCAAATCATTAATCTTACCCAGGGCATCTGAAATAACTTTAGCTTTATCAATCATTGATGAAATTAACTCGTCTGCATCAACAACTGAACCTTCCCTACTTTTCATTTTGCCTGATGGTAAATCAACCATACCATAGCTCAAATGCTGAAGTTTATTTGCCCAATTATAATTAAGCTTATCTAAAATTTTAAATAAAACCTTAAAATGATAATCTTGCTCATTTCCAGTAGTATAAATCATTCCACTCAATTTTGGATTATTTTGGTACCTCAAGTAGGCTGTGCCTAAATCCTGTGTCATGTAAACAGATGTACCATCAGACCTGATTAGAATTTTTTCATCTAGACCTTCAGCAGTTAGGTCGACCCAAACAGAATTATCTTGTTTTTTAAAAAAAAGACCACTTTTTAAGCCTTTTTCAACGATCTCCTTACCTATTAAATAAGTTTCACTTTCGAAATATTCAGAGTCAAATACCACATCTAACTTTTCTAAAGTTTCATTGAAACCATCTATAACCCATGAATTCATTTTTTTCCAAACTTTAATCACTTCACTATCTTTTTTTTCCCATTTTATCAGTAGGTTTTGTGAATCTTTAAGAATTTGGGCATTTTCCTCGGCGTACTTTTTATCTTTCCCATTTTTAATAAGGTCTGTCACTTGATTTTCATATTCTTGATTGAATTTCACATAGTAGTCACCAACATAATGGTCACCCTTGGTTTTATTTTTAGTAGGATTTCCATTATTACCAAATTTCATCCATGCAATCATTGATTTACAAATATGAATTCCTCTGTCATTTATTATTTGTGTTTTATGAATCTCATATCCCGAATAATCAAGTATTTTGGAAACTGAATCTCCCAATAAAATATTTCTTATGTGACCAAGATGAAGGGGCTTATTTGTATTTGGAGAGCAAAATTCAATAATTTTTAATTCATTATTAGGCTTACATTCTTGATATGGATTAATATTTTTGAGTGTATTAATTAAGTACTGACTTTTAAAATTTAGATTCAGAAAACCTTGAATTACATTATGTGAACTAATAATAAATTTTTCAGTATTAATGAATTCAACAATTTCATCGGAAATTTCCTTAGGTGACTTTTTAAGGCTTGGAATTAATGGAAATAAAACAACTGTATAAAAACCATCAAATTCTTTCTTAGTTTTAATGATTTCAAAATTAAAATCACTAATTGAGTACTTTTCAGAAACATACTCCTGAAGTTTTTGAGTTAAGTATTCTGTTATTATCATGCTTAGAATTTATCTTTTATCAATACTGATAAATTCTCTTAATTTTTCCCCAGTATAGATTTGCCTTGGTCTACCAATTGGTTCTTTTTTTGTTCGCATTTCTCTCCAATGAGCAATCCATCCAGGAAGTCTACCTAATGCAAACATTACAGTAAACATTTCATTAGGTATGTTAAGCGCCTTATATATAATTCCAGAGTAAAAATCAACATTTGGGTAAAGTTTTCTATCGATAAAGTATTGATCTTTTGATGCTTCTATTTCCAGGTTTTTTGCTATATCTAATATGGGATCATTAATACCTAAGTCATGTAAAACTTCATGTGCAGCTTTTTTAATAATTTTTGCTCTTGGATCAAAATTTTTATAAACTCTGTGTCCAAACCCCATTAACCTAAATGTATCGTTTTTATCTTTTGCTTTATTAATGTATGCACTTATGTCGCCACCATCATTTAGAATGGATTCTAACATTTCTAACACAGCTTGATTTGCACCACCATGGAGTCTACCCCAAAGAGCGGATATTCCAGATGATATAGATGCAAATAATCCAGCTTGAGAGGAACCAACGATTCTTACAGTAGAGGTTGAACAATTTTGTTCGTGGTCTGCATGCAAAATTAGGAGTTTATTAATAGCATTTACCACAACTTTATTTTCAACATATTTTTTATTGGGCATTTTGAACATCATCTTGGTAATATTTTCAACGTAACCTTGACTAAAGTCTCCATACTCAAGCGGTAAACCCCTTCTTCTTCTAAATACCCATGCAACAAGAATTGGAATTTTTGCCAAAAGATTTAGAAACGCATCATACATTTCCTCTTCGTTAGTTACATCGACAGACGAGGGGTCAAATGCAACCAATGAGCTAGTTAGGCTAGATAACATTCCCATTGGGTGTGCTGACCTTGGAAAAGTTTCTAATATTTTTTTTACATCTTCATCCAAAACCGACCTCTCTTGAATATCGACAAGTAATTTTTTATACTGTTTTTTAGTTGGAAGTTCACCATAGATTAGCAGATGAGAAACTTCTAAAAAATCTGCATTGTTAGCCAAATCTTCAATAGAGTAACCTCTATATCTTAATACTCCATTTTCGCCATCTAAAAAAGTTACCTTACTTTCACATGACCCTGTATTTTTGAAGCCGGGGTCAAGCGTAATAAAGCCACTATCTGTTTTCAATCTGCTTATATCAATACCAATTTCATTTTCTGAACCCACAATGACATCCAATTCGATAACTTTTCCATCAAATGTTAATTTAGCTTTTTTCATATTGCTAAGTTATGAAAAAGGGTGGTTAAATTAAAAAATGAAGGCATCTTTGCCAGGGAAAATAGCATTCTTACCCAACCTTTCTTCAATTCTGAGTAGTTGATTGTACTTGGCAATTCTATCGGATCTAGACATAGAACCAGTTTTGATTTGACGTGTATTTAAGGCAACTGAAAGATCAGCAATAGTAGAATCCTCCGTTTCACCAGATCTGTGTGACATTACTGTAGAGTAATTATTTTTTTTTGCGAGTTTAACGGCGTTAATTGTTTCGGTTAACGTCCCAATTTGGTTAACTTTAACTAAAATGGAATTAGCTATACCGTTATCAATCCCATGTTTCAAAATTTTTTCATTTGTTACAAAAAGGTCATCTCCAACCAACTGACATTTACCACCTGATTGAATTGTAGAAGTCTTCCAACCATCCCAATCGTTTTCATCCATTCCATCTTCAATTGAAATGATAGGGTATGAATCTATTAATTTGTCCAAATAGTTAGATTGTTCTGTTGATGTTAACTTCAATGGATTATCAGGCTGAAAGATAGAATAATCGTATATACCATCTTTATAAAACTCAGATGATGCACAATCTAATGCAAGAAAAACATCAACACCAGGCTTATAACCAGATTTTTCAATTGAATGTAAAATTGTTTCGATGGCATCTTCCGTTCCAGACAATTTTGGGGCAAAGCCACCTTCATCTCCAACAGCTGTACTTAAATTTCTTGATGAAAGAATCGATTTTAAATTATGAAATATCTCAGAGGCGATTTTAAGAGAATGCGAGAAATTATGCGCACCTACTGGCATAATCATAAACTCTTGAAAAGCAATCGGAGCGTCTGAATGAGAACCACCATTTATAATATTTATCATCGGAACAGGTAATTCACATGCATTACTACCTCCAATATTCTCATATAAAAATTTATTATGTGCATTACTAGATGCTTTCGCACACGCTAAAGAAACTCCCAAAATAGAGTTAGCACCAAGGTTAGACTTATTATTTGTGCCGTCTAAATCAATCATCAATACATCAATACCATTTTGATCATGAACGTCAAATCCAATTAATTTTTTTGCAATTATGTTATTAATATTAGAAACAGCATTTAAAACACCTTTACCCATATAATCAGACCCACCATCTCTTAGCTCTATAGCCTCTTTTTTTCCTGTTGAAGCACCAGATGGTACAGCAGCTCTTCCTTTGTAATTACTAGATGTGATTACATCAACCTCTACCGTAGGATTACCTCTTGAGTCAAAAATTTGCCTTGCGTTAATTTCTTTTATTACTTCCATTTTACTTAAACATAGAGACAAAGTCATCAAATAAATATGATGAGTCATGAGGCCCTGCACTTGCCTCAGGATGATATTGAACTGAGAAACATTTTTTATTTTTTATCTTAATTCCTGCTACAGTATTATCATTTAAATGCATGTGTGTTACCTCAATGTTCTTATTTTTTTCTGCATCCTTTTTATCAATGGCGAAACCATGGTTTTGAGATGTAATTTCACCTTTTCCGGTTTTCAAATTTATTACAGGGTGGTTAATACCTCTATGACCATTTTTCATCTTATAAGTTTTTACACCATTTGCTAATGCAATTACCTGATGACCTAGACATATTCCAAATAAAGGTTTTCCAGATTTTAAAATTTGTTTTGTGATGTTTATAGCATTTTTCAAAGGTTCAGGATCTCCAGGCCCATTAGAAATAAAATATGCATCAGGACCCCAATCATTCATTTTTTTAAATGAGGAAGAATGTGGAAACACCTTTAAATAACAATTTCGTTGTGATAGATTTCTTAAAATGTTTCTTTTTACACCTAAATCCAAAACAGCAACTTTATATTTTGATAATTCATTACCATAAAAATAGGGTTGTTTTGTAGAAACATTCGATGCAAGCTCAAGACCTGCCATTGATGGTATCTCTTTGAGTTGAGATTTAAGCTTTTCAATATCTGGATTAGATTCAGTACTTATGACGGCATTCATAAAGCCATTGTCTCTGATATAACTAACAAGCGCTCGGGTGTCGACATCAGATATACATACGATTTTATTTTTCTTTAAAAATTCTTTTAGAGATGATGTTTCACCATAACGCGAGTGATAAAAGCTAAAGTTTTTACATATTAATCCTGCTATTTTAACTGAGCCGGATTCGACTTCATTTTTAATAACACCATAATTACCAATATGCGCGTTAGTCATAACCATGATCTGTCCATCGTAAGAAGGATCAGTAAAAATTTCTTGGTAACCAGTCATACCCGTATTGAAACACAATTCTCCAAAAGAACTGCCTTCAAAACCAATAGATTTACCGAAAAAAATAGTTCCATCTTCGAGAATTATTAACGCTTTTTTACGGAACTTATACTTGCTCAACTTAAAGAAGTAATGTTTAATTAAAATTAATATAAAAAAAAAGATAAACCAGAGTTTATCTTAAGAAGTTATCAATAATGTAAGAAAATTTATTTTTCTTTTTTCTGTTTACCATCTTCGTCATTTAAATCTTCGGATTGATCAGAACTTTCAGCAGGGGTTTCTTCTGCAGGAGCTTCATCAGCATGAGTTTCCTCTACAGGTACTTCATCAGCTGGAGTTTCCTCTACAGGAACTTCATCAGGGGCTTCTTCAACAGGGGCTTCTTCAACAGGAACTTCTTCTGCAGGAGCTTCTTCTACAGGAACTTCATCAGCAGGAGCTTCTTCTGTAGGAGCTTCTTCTGTAGGAGCTTCTTCTACAGGAACTTCATCAGCAGGAGGAGCTAATTCACTCGGTATTTTTTCAGTTGATTTTTTCTTTCTTCTTCTTCTTCTTCTGGATTCAGGTTTAGATTGAGAATACAATTCATTGTAATCCACTAACTCAATCATTGCCATATCAGCATTATCTCCAGATCTATTACCAAGTTTTATAATTCTAGTGTAACCACCAGGCCTATCTCCTATTTTAACGGCTATCTCTCTAAATAACTCTGTTACAGCATATTTATTTCTTAAGTATTTAAAAACAATTCTTCTGTTATGGGTTGAATCGGTTTTAGACTTCGTGATAATTGGTTCAATAAAGAGTTTTAATGCTTTTGCTTTTGCCAAGGTTGTATTAATTGATTTGTGTTCAATTAAAGATGAACCCATATTTGCAAGCATGTATTTCCTGTGACCTCTTTTTCTACCTAGATGTGGATTTTTTTTACGGTGTCTCATTTATATTTTATTCTTTATCGAGTTTGTATTTTGACAAGTCCATTCCAAAATTTAATCCTTTAACCAGCACCAATTCTTCCAGTTCAGTCAATGATTTTTTACCAAAATTTCTAAATTTCATTAAATCTGTTTTGTTAAAAGAAACTAAATCTCCAAGTGTGTCAACCTCAGCAGCCTTGAGACAATTTAAAGCTCTTACAGACAAATCCATATCAATTAATCTGGTTTTTAATAATTGACGCATGTGAAGAGATTCTTCATCATAAGTTTCAGTTTTGGCAATTTCATCGGCCTCTAGCGTTATTCTTTCATCGGAGAATAACATAAAATGGTGAATTAATACCTTTGCACCCTCAGTAAGTGCATCTTTTGGTTCAATAGATCCATCTGTTATTATTTCGAAAACAAGTTTTTCATAATCAGTTTTTTGTTCAACCCTAAAATCTTCTATTGAGTATTTAACATTTTTAATTGGTGTAAAAACTGCATCCATAAAAATTGTTCCTAAAGGAGCACCGAGTTTTTTGTTTTCTTCCGAAGACACATATCCTCTACCTTTTTCTATGTTTAATTCGAAGTTAAGGTCAACACTCTTTTCCATATTACATAAAACCAAATCTGGATTTAAAACTTCAAACCCAGAAATAAATTTCTGAAGGTCTCCAGCGGTTAGTTTTTCTTGCATTTTGACAGAAACCGACACGCTTTCACTATCGACACTATCAATTTGTCTTTTTAACCTAACCTGCTTTAGATTTAAAATAATTTCAGTGACATCCTCAACAATTCCAGGGATAGTCGTGAATTCGTGCTCTATATTATCCATTTTAACTGAAGTTATTGCAAAGCCCTCCAGTGATGATAATAATACTCTTCTCAGAGCATTACCAACTGTAAGGCCATAGCCAGGTTCTAGTGGTCTGAATTCAAACTTGCCTTCATGCTTGTTTGAATCAATCATTATTACTTTGTCAGGTTTTTGAAATGTAAATATTGCCATAATTTTATTTTATTATTTAGAATATAGTTCTACTATTAATTGTTCTTTTATATTTTCTGGAATCTGTTCTCTTTCAGGAAGTGTATTATAAACTCCTTCCATTTTTTCACTATCCCAACTAATCCATTCATATGCTATACTATTTTGCAAAGAGGTTTCTATTGACATAAGTGATTTGGACTTTTCCCTTACACCTACTGTTTCAGAAACCTTGATAATTCGTGAGGGTATATTACATATTTTACCATCAACAACTATGTGCTCATGACTAACAAGTTGTCTTGCAGCACTTCTTGATGGGGCAATACCCATTCTATATACTAAATTATCTAGTCTTGATTCGCATAATTGTAACAGCACTTCTCCAGTAATTCCTTTACTCCTACTAGCCTTTTCAAATAAGTTTTTGAATTGCTTTTCAAGTATACCATATAGATATTTGGCCTTTTGCTTTTCCATCAACTGAATTGCATATTCAGACTTTTTTTGCCTTCTTTTACTTTGACCGTGTTGACCAGGTGGGTAATTCTTTTTTTCAAAAGATCTGTCTGGGCCAAAAATTGGCTCTCCGAATTTTCTTGAAATTTTTGTTTTAGGTCCTATATATCTTGCCATAGTATTTTATTTTAAACTCTTCTTCTTTTAGGTGGTCTACATCCGTTATGAGGAATTGGTGTTACATCAAATATCTCTGTCACCTCAACGCCAGCATTGTGTATACTTCTTATTGCAGACTCTCTTCCATTTCCTGGTCCTTTTACATAAACCTTCACTTTTCTCATACCTGCCTCATGAGCAACTTTTACTGCATCTTCAGCTGCTAACTGCGCAGCATAGGGAGTATTTTTTTTAGAACCCCTGAAACCCATTTTTCCTGCGGAAGACCATGAAACCACCTCACCTTTATTATTAGTAAAGGAAATAATGATATTATTAAAGGTAGCATTAATATGAACCTCACCGAAGGACTCAACTACCACTTTTCTCTTCTTATTAACTGCCTTTGCCATAATTATGTTTTACTTAGTTACTTTCTTTTTATTTGCAACTGTTTTTCTTTTACCTTTTCTCGTTCTAGAGTTGTTCTTTGTTCTTTGTCCTCGAAGGGGAAGTCCAATTCTGTGTCTAATTCCTCGATATGAACCTATATCCATCAATCTTTTTATATTTATTTGATTTTCAGCCCTTAATTCCCCCTCAATTGTTAGTTTTGATACCTCAGCTCTAATATTAGATGTTTCGTCATCACTCCATTCCGATACTTTCTTTTCTTCACTAACATTTGCATTAATTAGTATTTTTTTTGCTCTGCTTGAACCAATTCCATAGATGTAAGTTAATGCAACTACACCTCTTTTTTCTTTTGGAATATCTATACCTGAAATTCTTGCCATATTAACCTTGTCTTTGTTTGAACCTTGGGTTCTTTTTATTAATTACATATAATCTTCCCTTTCGTCTCACAATCTTACACTCAGGGCTTCTTTTTTTTATTGATGCTCTTACTTTCATATTAATATCTAAAAGTTATTCTTGCTTTTGTTAAATCATAAGGACTCATTTCTAATTTTACCTTATCACCTGGTAATAATTTTATATAAAACATTCTCATCTTACCCGAAATATGAGCAGTTACAACATGTCCATTTTCTAACTCAACCCTAAACATTGCATTTGAGAGAGCCTCTATAATTACACCATCTTGTTCTATTGCCGCTTGTTTTGCCATATTTATGCTACTCTTCTTGTTTTACCTGTTTTCATTAAACCATCATAATGCCTATTTAATAAATATGCATTTATTTGTTGTATTGTATCTATTGCAACTCCAACCATAATCAATAGCGAAGTTCCCCCAAAAAATAAAGCCCAACCTTGCTGAATTTGCATCAAAGCAACTATAACAGCTGGTAAAACTGAAATTAATGCTAAGAATATTGATCCTGGAAATGTTATTAATGACATTATTTTGTCCAAAAACTCAGATGTTTCTCCACCAGGTTTGATTCCAGGTACAAAACCACCGCTTCTTTTTAAGTCATCGGCCATTTTGTTAGTAGGAACCGTAATTGCGGTATAAAAATATGTGAATAATATAATTAATAGACCAAACAATATATTGTACGCTAAACCAAACATATTAGAAAATGCTGCTTGCATCCACTGTCCAAATGAACCTCCAATTATCTGACCTAGATAGGCAGGAGCGAACATAATTGCTTGAGCAAAAATTATTGGCATTACACCAGATGCATTTAATCTTAAAGGAATGTACTGTCTTTTGGAATACAAACTACTTGATCCTGAGATTGATCTTCTTGCATACTGAACAGGGATTTGTCTAACTGCTAAAACTAATAATATACAAAGTGCAACTACAATAAACCAAATAAGAACCTCAATAGCAATCATAATCCATCCCCCTGAACTTGATAATTGGGAAATAACCTCCTGAGTGAAAGAGAGAGGAAGGGATGCAATAATACCAACGGTAATTAGTAGAGAAATTCCATTACCAATTCCTTTGTCCGTTATTTTTTCACCAAGCCACATTGCAAAAATACATCCAGTAACGAGAATAATTACTGCAGGCACAATAAAAAAGATTCCTTTACCAAGGATAAAAGCAGAGTCAGGAACACCAAGTGCTCCTAAACCATAGAGATAAGCAGGTGCTTGAACTACACATATTGCTATTGTTAACCATCTTGTAATCTGAGTAATGGTTTTTCTACCACTTTCTCCTTCTTTTTGAAGTTTTTGTAAGTAAGGAACAGCTACACCCATAAGTTGTACAACAATTGAAGCAGATATATATGGCATAATTCCTAAGGCAAAAACCGAAGCATTTGCAAAAGCGCCACCAGTAAATGCGTTTAATAATCCAAGTAAACCTCCTCCTCCAGCAATCTTAGCGTCAGCAATAACATTATAATCAACACCAGGGAGAACAACTTGAGCACCCAACCTGTAAATGGCTAAAAAGAATAGAGTTATCAAAATTCTATTTTTTAACTCATCAATAGCCCAAATATTTTTTAATATCTCAATAAATTTTAGCATCTAAATAACTTTTGTTTCTCCTCCTGCTTTTTCAATTGCTTCAACAGCAGACTTTGAAAATTTATGAGCCTCAACTTTTAAAGGTGAGTTGATTACACCCCGTCCTAAAACTTTTACTAAATCGTTTTTCTTTATAAGATTATTTGCAATCATTACTTCCAAGTTAAAATTGCCTTTTTTTATTTTCTTAGCATCAACTAATTCCTGAATGGTATTGATATTTACCGGCTTGTATTCCTTTCTATTTATATTTTTGAAACCAAACTTTGGAATTCTTCTTTGAAGTGGCATTTGACCTCCCTCAAAACCAATTTTCTTAGAGTAACCAGATCTGGATTTTGCACCCTTATGTCCTCTGGTTGCAGTTCCTCCCTTTCCAGAGCCTTGACCTCTCCCAATTCTTTTACTCTTTGATTTAACCGATCCTTTTGCAGGTTTTAATTTTGATAAACTCATACCTAATCAATAATCTTAATTAAATGTTCTACTTTTTTTATCATACCCAATATTGAAGGGTCCGTGTTATGCTCAACAATATGACCTATTCCTCTAAGACCCAAGGCTTCTAAGGTTTTCTTTTGGTCTCCAGGTCTTTTAATTTTACTTCTAATTTGTTTAATCTTAATTTTACTCATCTAAACAATTTTAACCATTATAAATTTTTTCAAGATCAACACCTCTTTCCTGGGCAACCTTGTATGCATCCCTGAGCTGAAATAATGCATCAAAAGTTGCTTTTACAACGTTGTGTGGGTTCGAAGAGCCCTGAGATTTTGAAAGAACATCCTGAATACCAACAGATTCTAAAACAGCTCTGACAGCTCCACCAGCAATAACACCGGTTCCCTGTGAAGCTGGTTGAATATAAACCCTTGCTCCACCATGTTTACCCTTTTGTTGGTGAGGAATAGTCGAACTTGATAATGGTATTTTTACTAAACTTTTCTTCGCATTTTCGACTGCTTTGGCAATTGCAATAGAAACTTCTTTGGCTTTGCCTAAACCATGACCAACAACACCCTCCTCATTACCAACAACAACAATTGCTGAAAAACCAAAAGCTCTACCACCCTTAGTAACCTTAGTAACACGCTGAATACTAACAAGTCTGTCTTTTAATTCTAACCCACCTGGTTTAACAAATTCAATATTCTTTTTTTTCATTTTTTA
>CACKBA010000002.1 GCA_902598295.1 uncultured Bacteroidota bacterium | reverse complement strand
GTTTATTTAGATGAAAAACTTTCAGTTTTGGATGTTGTTAATGTGGAGCCCAGTTAACTCAATCTCTTTAGAAATCAAGCAATAAGAAGAAAATATTGATGTATTTCGTTGAAATTCATTAAGTTTGTGGCAAAATCGATTTAAAAACTACTAACATGAATAATTTTGTAAAAATATTTTTTGTCTTTTCAATGATTTTTGTGACTACAAAATCATTGTCTCAAGACAAGAACAATCCATGGCAAATCAGTGTAGGAACTAGTGCTGTAAATTTTTATGGTACTGCTCAAGAAGGTTTGTGTTCTGGGTGTAATGATTTATTTCAAGATTACTTTGAAGTTGACAAATATTGGAATATCCAAACTTTTTTCAGTACAGCTAGTATTTCCAGGTATACTGACAATGGGTTTTCTGTTGGTTTGAGAGCTTCACTTAATAAATTTGACCAGATTGGTAATACTAACGCAATTCCTGGTTATGTTGACGGTAAAGGTCCTGAAAAAACAATGATCACAACAGATCTTTTTGTTTCCAAGGCTTTTCCAAAATTGACATTTTTTAAGTTTGCGCCATTCCTTGAGGGGGGTGTAGGCCAGGCTAATGTCGATGATACCAATGCATACACTCTTAACGCTGGTTTTGGTGTTGACTTTCCAATTGGCAACAAAGCATTTATAAAACTTAATACTGTTTACAGAAAAGCATTTGAAAATGACGGTGGTCCCAAAGGAGTTTACTACTCACCTGGAGTTAACACTCATTTTCAACACAATGTATCTTTAGCAATAAATTTTGGAGGCAAAGATTCAGATGCTGATGGTATATATGATCAGCATGATGATTGTCCTTTTGAGCCAGGATTAGAAGAGTTTAACGGTTGTCCTGATACCGATGGTGATGGAATTCCTGATAAGGATGATTCATGTCCTACAACTGCTGGTTTAGCAGAATTTAATGGATGTGCAGACACTGACGGTGACGGAATCGCTGACCCCGAAGATAAATGTCCAGATGTAGCAGGTATGGCTAAGTTTGGAGGTTGTCCAGACACTGACGGAGACGGAATAGAAGACGCGAAAGATGCTTGTCCTGAAGTTGCTGGATTAAGAAAATTTAGAGGTTGTCCTGATACGGATGGCGATGGACTTGCAGATCCAAAAGATAAATGTCCAACTGTCGCTGGTCCTGCTGACAACGAAGGTTGTCCAAATCCAACACAAGATGCAATCGACGCTCTAAACCAATTAGGAGCAACAGTTCAGTTCGAATTAAATAAAGCGGACCTTAAGCCAGAGGCAATCGAACTTTTAATTAGTGTTTATGAAATCATGTCTAAATTTGGGAACACTAACTTCTCAATTGAAGGACACACAGATACTTCTGGACCGAAAGCATTTAATCAAAAACTTTCTGAAGAGAGAGCTGATAAGGTAAAATCTCATTTGGTTGAAAAAGGAGTTGAAGGATCAAGACTTTCAACAAAAGGTTTCGGTGAAGATAATCCTAAAACTTCTAATGACACCAGAAAAGGTAGAATGGAAAATAGAAGAGTAGAATTTAAGGTGGTAGAGTAGTTAATTAATTACCATCATAAAATGTAAAAAGAGCGCCTAAAACTTAGGCGCTTTTTTTATTTTTAACAAACTATGAGTCTTTTCTATAAAAAATCACTTGAAAAATCTTTAAACCCAGACTCACTAGAAACCACAATCATTATTATCCCAAACAGGAGATCCAAAACCTTCGTTAAGGAAATCATACTCTCCAAAATAGAAAAAATATCAATTTCACCTGAAATTTATAGCATTGATGATTTTGTTCAGCATGTAGCAGATAATCGCGAATCTGACAAGACAAGCCTTTTGTTTTATTTATATGAAAGTTTCATGGAAACTTCTAAAAATAAAGATTTTGAATCTTACCATACATTTAGAAAGTGGGCGAATATTTTATTGGATGACCTTAATGACATCCAGATGTCTATGGCTAATCACAATGAAGTTTTTGATTATTTAATTGAAATAAAAAAAATTAATTCAATTAATGATAACGATAAATCTACACTTGAGTTTTGGAAAATGATACCAAAAATTATTGATCTTTTTATTTCAAAATTAAACACAAATCAAACTTATAATAAAGGTCTTATACATTTAGAGGCGAAAAAAAATATTGAATATTATTCTAATGCTCACAAGGAATATAACTTTATTATTTTGGGTCTTAATTCACTCTCAAGCGTTGAGTGTTACATTATGGAGTTTTTATTAGCGAATAATAAAACAAAGATTTTTTGGGATTGCGATAAGTCGTTTATAAATAATAAAATATCCCAGATGGGTTACTTTTTTCGAAAGTATAAAGCCGATTGGGACTTTTACAAAACAAATCCTTTTGAATTTGAACATTCAGACTTGTCACATGAAAAGAATATTAATATCTACCCAGCAATTAAAAATATTAATCAAGTAAATATTGTTTCAAAAATTTTAGAAACGAACAAAGGAAAAACAGCTCTTATATTACCAAACAAGAGCTTGTTGTTGCCTGTTTTAAACGCTATCCCAAAAAAAGTCAAATCATTTAATATATCAACATCATTTCCTTTGATGGAGCTTCCGTTGATAAACCTATTTAATTTGATTTTTGAAATGTATGGAGGTAAGGGTACTGGAAGTTTTTATTATAAAGATGTATTAAGAATCACGGAGAATAATATTTTCAGTTTAATTTTTAATGAGGAAGAAGAGGTCAAAAATCTCAATAGCAGAATCAAAGACTTAAATCTAACATATTTATCACGAAAATTCATAAAGTCTCTAAACCTTAAAAATCTTGAGAAGGTTTTTTTGATGAAGGAAAAAACAATTATGGACCAACTTATTCTTCTTTGTGATGTTTGCGAGCAGAAATTAGAAATGGATAAGTTTTACGAACAAATCCTCAATATTCGAAAAATACTTTATATAATTAAATCATTCATTGACAGATATAACTTTAAGGTGAGTTTCAATTCGTTAAAAGAAATATTCAATGATATTTTACGAAATCAATCTCTTAATTTCTACGGAGATTTAAAAGCAGACATTCAAATAATGGGTTTCTTAGAATCAAGAGGGTTAGAGTTTGAAAACATTATAATTTGTTCAGCAAATGAGGGGATTCTTCCAAAAAATAATTTTTCAAATTCCTTATTGTCTTATGACCTAAGAAAAAAATACAATCTCACATCAATTGATGAGGCTGATGCTCGGGAGTCTTATGACTTTTTCAGATTGTTTTTTAGAGCTAAAAATATTAGCATTATATACAATTCCGTTCCTGAGGGTGTTTCAGGTGAAAAAAGCCGGTTTATTTACCAACTAGAACTATTAAAAAATCCAAACCACAAAATAAACTATGTTTCATCAAACTTTGATGTCCCCTCAATTGACCCAACTTTTTATACATATAAAAAATCAGAGGAGGTTATTAAAAAATTAACGGATTTTGCTAATTACGGCTTTTCACCCTCATCATTAATAAATTATATTGATGATCCCTTGAAGTTTTTTGATGCCTATTTGCTGAGGACAGAGGAGATAAAAAAGGTCATTGAAAATCCAGAGGCAATTGGTTTCGGAAGAATTTTTCATAATGCAACACAAGATTTGTACAGACCACTGAAGAATCAAACATTGACAATTAGTTCACTAAAAGACCAGAAAAAGAAAATAGACGAATTTTTAAAAAATCGATTTTATCAAGAATATGGAAAGAATGATTTAAGAGGAAAAAATCTAGTTGCATTTGATGTCCTAAAAATGGCTATAAACCAGGTAGTTGATTTAGACATAAAAAAAATAAATAATGGAACAGCAATCAAAATAGTTTCAATTGAAGATAAAATATCAGCAAACTTTATAACCAATAAATCAAAAATTAAATATAAACTTAGAGGTTTTATAGATAGGGTTCAGACAGAAAACGGGGAACTAAAAATTATAGATTATAAAACTGGTGGGGCAATAACTTCCTCTTCACTAAATTTTGATCAATTTGAACAAGCTGTAGACAAAAAGAAAAAAGAACTGTTTCAACTTCTTTGTTATTCATTAATATACTTAGAGTCAAATAAAAAAGTAGGGTCTGTAGAACCAGGATTGGTACTACTTAAGTCTATAAATTCAGGGACTAAGGTTGTCAAACAAAAAATTGCGTACAGGAAATACAATTCAATATTTGATCTAGAGGGTCTTTCAAATTTCAAGTTATTAGTTGATGATTTAGTCGAGGAAATTTTCGACAAAAATTTAAATTTTGAATCAAATTAATTATTTGATGAATAATATTAAATTTGCTAACGTTACGGTCCCATAGCTCAGTTGGTTAGAGTAGATGACTCATAATCATTTGGTCCCTGGTTCGAGCCCAGGTGGGACCACCCTTAAAGCCCTTCGTAATGAGGGGCTTTTTGTTTTACAGAATATAACTGTGAACCAAAATGCTTATTTTTAAAAAAACAAATATGTACTTTATTGGATTTAATGTCCCCACAAATGGTTCTATGGAAGACCCTGTTGAAGATTATATTTTAAAAAATAAATTAGATAGTAATCGTGATTTGTGGGAAAATGAATGTTGGGGTTTTTATGATAAACTTGATTTAAAATCTTTTAATGAAGAAATTTTTTCTGATATTGAAGAAGACGGTATCCAAACAAACATTAAATCAAATAATCCACACATATCAAAGTTCATAGAACTTTCAATATCGTTACAATATGGTTTCATCTTTTTTGATGAAAACTTTAACGAGATTAGTAAAGCCAAATTTGTTGAGTTAACAAGTAATATCAAAAATTTTACATTATCCATTTGTCAGTGTTCACCTGACTAATTTAAAATCAGAGTTAGCGTAGTGAGCTTCAACCACTAGAAGATGATCACAACTAAACTTGAATTCGTGTGGTTGAACATATTATTTTTATATTATAATATGTTTTCAGAACACGGAATAAGTTTATCAATTTTAGTTGTTGTAATCTTCGATTTGCTTCCAATTATAATTCCAGCCTTCGGATTCATAATCTATAAAGTTCTAGAGAATTACTACAATAGTTTAATTTATAAGAATCCTAAGTACCTAGATAATTTAATTCAAATTAAAGAGTTTTTAAAGAAAGTGCACTCATTTAATGATTATGTTAATTGGGTAGAAAAAAAACAAATTAAAGATACTTATCAAAATGTAGGAGAATTTTTCAGAAACAAAACAAACTATTATAAAAAAGAACCTTTGGTCAAAAGATTCAACGATACATATGAAAATTTTGAAAGATTTGTTATAGAATACAATAAGCGTTTTGTCTATTCACAGAAAGAAAAACTAAAATCATTTTTCGATGATATTGAAGGAAAAAATCTTGACGAACAACAAAGAGATGCAATTATAACCGATGAATATTCCAATTTAGTAATAGCTGGGGCCGGTTCAGGAAAAACACTCACTATCATAGGAAAGATAAAATATCTTTTGGAGGATAGAAAAATAAAACCTGAAGAAATTTTACTTCTCTCGTTCACCAGAAAAACTGTAAGTGAACTTAATGGTAGGTTGCTTGAGTTAAAAATAAATCCTGTTGCAAGTAGTTTTCATAAACTTGGATATGACATAATTAAAAGTCAGAATAAAAAAGTTCCAGGTGTTCCAAATGAAAACATTCTTTTAAATGTAATTATCGATTTCTTAAACAATGAGGTAACGAAGGATGAAAAGATTTCTAATGCCTACTTAGAGTACTTGGGATGTTATATGAACATTCCAAAAGAAATGGACGAATTTGATTCTCTCGGTGATAAAATTGAGGAGGAGAAAGGAATAAACTTTGAAACTCTAAAATCAAGGTACGATATTAAAAATCCATCAGACAAAAATAATTTGAATACAATTCAAGGTGAAAAAGTAAAAAGTATAGAAGAACTAACAATAGCAAATTTTCTTTTCCTTAATGGAATTAAATACAAGTATGAAAAAAAATATCCTCACACAGATTATAATTATCAACCTGATTTTTATTTGACTGAATACGATATTTATTTAGAGCATTTTGGTGTTGATGAATCAAACAGAGCAAAATGGCTGAATGCTTGTGAGGAAAAGGAATATGTGGATAGTATGCTAAAGAAAAAAGAGGTCCACAAACAAAACAATACTAAGTTGATTTGTACATATTCCTATTTTAATAAACACAACTTGCTTAAAGACAAACTTCAAGAATTACTTGAACGTAATGGGGTGAAATTAAAAGCAGTTAATGTTGATGAGGTTTATGAAAAAATTAAACAAAATGATAAAAACTTTGGAAGCGAGTTAAATAGATTAATAATAAGCTTTATTAATCTCTGTAAATCAAGAAATTTGGATAAATCCTCAATCACAAATCTCTATCAACAGTCCTCAATTTACCCTTATAAATTTTTTAATGAAAGGCAAAATCTATTTCTAAAGTTTGCTATTCCAATTTTTGAAAAGTATAATGAAGTATTAAAAAAAGAAAATGAAATTGATTTTAATGACATGATTAATTCGGCAACAAAAAAAATACTTTCTAATGAAATTGATTTTGAATATAAATACATTATAGTGGACGAATATCAGGATATTTCATACTCAAGATTTAATTTAATTAACGCAATTAGAGATAAGTGTGGTGCAACAATCATGTGTGTGGGAGATGATTGGCAGTCAATTTATAGATTCGCAGGTAGTGATATTTCTATATTTAGTGACTTTGAAAAATACTTTGGTAAGAGTGAGCAATTATTAATTGAAAAAACATATCGTAATTCACAAAACTTAATTGATGTAAGTAAAAAATTCATTTTAAAAAACAAGAGTCAAATCATTAAAAACCCCATCTCAGAAAAGAAAAATATTACACACCCTATCAAGTTTATATACTACAACGATAATTTAGAAGAGGAATTCATAAATCAAATCAAATTATTAGATGATAACTACGGAAATAAACCAATATTGGTTTTGGGTAGACATTTTCATGATTTGGAAGACTTAATCTCAAACTCATTAAATAAAAGAATATCATATGACAAAAAAGTGAACAGAATTATAGTTAAAGAAACCCCTGACATAGAAATTAACTTTCTAACTGTCCATGGTTCAAAAGGAATTGAAGCACATAACGTAATAATATTAAATATGAAAAACCATATAATAGGATTTCCAAACAAGTTAACTGATGATAGGATATTAGAACCATTGTTGAGCAAATCGGAAACATATAATTATGCAGAAGAAAGAAGATTGTTTTATGTTGCATTAACAAGAACAAAAAATGAAGTAGTTTTAATGATAAATCAAAATGAATCTATCTTCATAAATGAATTAATAAAGGATAATAGTGAAATAATTATCAAGAATCTTAATAAGGAGGTTGTTCATTGTCATTATTGCAAAAAAGGGGTTTTAGAGATTAGGATTAATAAGTCTGATAACTCCAAGTTTTTAGGGTGTTCAAATTATCCTATATGTAACGAAACTATTGATGATATTTCTGTTCTTGAACACTCAAAATTGTGTCCAAAGTGTTCGAGTGGATTTGTAATACAGAAAAAAAGCAAGCACGGAATCTTTGAGGGCTGTACAAATTATCCTTATTGTTCATGGAAAGCAAAAGACTCCAACTTATAACTAAATTTGATCACCCTCAATTTTTAATTGATGTTTAGAGTAAATTTTTGTATAAGGGTCGAATTGATTAATTATAGAATTACCTATAACATAAGCCAGTTGAACAGGAACTGAATTTCCAACCATTTTGTACCCATCCAAAACCGATTCATAGTGAAAAATAAAATCATCTGGATATGTTTGTATTCTGGCTACCTCTCGGATACTTAATCTTCTATATTTTGCCTCATAATCTGGATTAAAAATCTGTTTATTTTTCTCTATTTTAATCATTTTAGGAGCCTGAGGGTGGATAGGGCAATGTCTCCCCCCGGCCTGAATAGTAAATGATTGTTCAGCCCACGAACGAACACGATTTCTACTCATATACATGGATGAAAACCCCCCCGTAAGATACTCGTGATTTGGAAATTTACATTTATTCCCATTTGTTCTATTTTTCCCGACGGATGGTAAAACATTCTCTTTTAAATCAAAGATAGAGTCCTTTAATGTTGTTTTTTTGTCCAAGGGTTTTGGGAAATCAAACTTAAAATTGAAGTCTTTCCTTATACCAACGAAAAAAACTCTTAACCTGTCTTGTGGTACACCAAAATCTGATGAATTAAGAAGTTTAAATGAAAGATTATATCCACAGTCTTCAAATAGTTTTTTAATATATGAAAGCGCCTTTTGATGCCTTGGGGCTAACATACCAGAAACATTCTCGGCTAAAAAGAATTTAGGTTGTTTATCGCGGATAATTCTTATAAAATCATAAAACAGTTTCCCTCTCTTATCTTCTATTCCTCGTAATGAACCGGCCTCACTCCACGATTGGCAGGGGGGACCACCAATTATACCATCGCAATCAGGAATGTCAGACGAATCAATATCAACAATACTTCTTCTGTCTAAAACTGTATTTGGGTGATTCTTTTCGTATGTTTTCCAAATAGATTTGTCATACTCATTGGCCCAAATAATATCAAAACCTGATTTTTTAAACCCTAAATCTAAACCACCTGAACCAGAAAAAAGAGATACAATTTTCATATATGTTTTTATCTTGCTGTGTGAGCATTTACTACCTTTCTAATAAAATGATCAATTTTTAAAGAATCAATCCATCTTGCAACAACAACCAAATCATGGTCGGGAATAATAACAATAAAATTTCCTCCAAATCCAGCACCATAATAAATATTTTCAGATAAACCTTCCCATTTTCTATCTCCTTTATTTAACCACCACATGTAACCATATGATTCATTGTTTTCCGACGGTTGTTGAACTAATTTAATCCACTCCGGACTTAATAGTAACTTGTCTTTCCATTTACCATTTCTTAGGAATAATAATCCAAATCTTGCGTGATCCAAGGAGTTTATAAATAGACCTCCCCCAAAATGACCACCCCCGCTAACAGAACTAACCATTTCCCCATTTAATAGTATTTTAGATTTTTCATAGCCATACCATCCCCAACTTGACGAAGCTCCAATTGGATCCATTAACTCTTTTTTTAAAATATGAGGCAGAGGTTCTTTCAATACATTCAACAGTGAAAATGAGAGCAAGTTAACCCTTACATCGTTATACTCATATGCCTCACCAGGCTTTGGGATTTCTTGCACTTTTAGCTCCCCAACAGTTAAATTTCTAGGTGGTCTATCAGCCCAATCAAAAGTTCCAAATAGATTTCCTTTCCATTGTGACGATTGATTTAGCAGGTGATGCCATGTAATTTCTTTGTTATGATCTGATGAAAACTTACCATCTTTTATATAGTCTTTTAGTTTTTCATCAAGATTAAATAATCCTTTTTGATAGGCCAATCCAGCAACTGTCGACAAATAACTTTTAGTAACGCTAAATGTCATGTCAACTCTACTTACATCACCCCACTTACCAATAATGTAACCATCTTTAATTATTAGTCCATTTGGACCTTTTCGAGGTTTTGTTGGACCCTTTATTTCAAATCCTGGTTCGTAACCGAATGACGAAATAATAGCATCTTTTAAATTTCTGTTTACCGAATTTTCATTTTCTACTGCAAATTGAATTGCCTTTTTGATTTTTTCATTTGAAAAACCTAATGACTCTGGCTCCCTTTGTTCCCAATCAAGACCAGGATAATATAATTCTTGACAGTTAACCGAAAAACTAAAAAATAAAAAAACAATAAATTTTGTTTTGAGCATAACTTATTTTAATTCGATTTATATTTTTTATAGACTAACTTTCCATCCCACCAATCCATTGGCATGGGTTCAGCAATTTTTTCTCCTTTATTGTTAGTTGTATATCCTTTCCATTCTAACTCTTTGACTTCAAAAACTTTATCTTCTTGCAAGCATTTGTTTAAAATTTTAATAATTTTTTCCTCATCATAGCAAAACCCCCTAAATAGATATGCGCCGCAGCATAATAAACGAAAGTTTTCATCATCTGTATCCGGATACTTATCTTTGTAATCTTCATAAAGACGAAAAACTTTCGGACTTAAATAACCATGACTCCCAGGATCTAAATACACTTTAATTTCTGATTTGATTTAATTTAGAAACCAGTTCATCCTTATTCTTACTGTCATCACTAGACAACGGAAGTTGGCTTTGTATCAATAAATTTGGTCTTTCAAATTCATTTATTGATAAATTAAATAAAGCCTCTGAACCATCTTCAAAATGTATGTATTTATGTGTGGAGTTTCTTATAGCATATTCATTGTTTCCAAGTTCTGAGTAAATATAGTCTCTTGTATTGATAGATGAATTAGAATATAAAAGGTCAACAAAACTTTGACTGTCATGTACATCGCTGTTTTCAATTCCACATAGTTCAGCTACAGTTGAGTATAAATCTGTTGTATTAATCAAAGAATTATCTTCATCATTTAACCTGGTTACCTTATTGCCTGAAACAACCATTGGTACATTAATCCCGCCCTTGTACAAGGTCCCTTTAACCCTCCTTGGGTTGTATTGTTGGGTTACCTCATTAGGCGTTCCGTTATCTCCGATAAAAATAATTGTGGTCTCGTTTGCAACATCACTTCCAATGCTTTCAAGCAATCTTCCAATTTCGGTATCCATTGCCTCTATCATTGAAAAATAATACGGTAGAGGATTTTGTTCAATACTCACATTATCATCGGGAAGTGCACCCTGGCTGTGTAAATTTATTGGAGCTAGGTGGAATGGTGTATGGGGAGCATTGTAAGAAAGACAAAGAAACCAGGGACTATTCTGACTACTAATCCAGTTAATAGCTTCGTCAGTAAAAACAGAAGTTATGTATTGATTCACATTTGAGTTTTGTCCGTTCTTTGATAAAGTCCAATTAAAATAATCTGGAACACCCCCACCTAAAATGCCTGCATAGTAATCAATACCCATATTATTTGGATGATTACGATCTGAGGGTTTTCCAGATAAATGCCATTTCCCAATAAATGCAGAGTTATAGTCCGTATTGTTTTTAAGATGTTTAAATATTGATATCTCAGATGTTGACAAGACATCATCAACTTTTAATACGGAAGTTCGATATCCATACTTACCACTCAAAATTGTCCCCCTCGTTGGCGTACATACAGGATTGGACCAAACATTATTAAACTTAATTCCACTGTTAATTAATTTTTGAAGTGTAGGCATGGTTGGTTTTTGATTGCCAATATTATATCCCACTGTTGCATCCAAACCTAAATCGTCTGCTATTATTAAAAGAACATTATTTTTTACTATGGTTTGATTATCTCCATTGTTGTTATTATCCGAATCTTCATCACTGCACCCTAATGATATAAGCAAAATAAAAAGAAGTAGGATTTTATTGCTGTAACGAATGGATTTGTATGACATTGTGATTAATTTTATCAGGACATTTTTTTACAATATATAAATTTGAATTTACAGTGTCATTAATTTGCCCGTAGTAATCTTCCTCAATTAATCCATTTACAAAACCAGGGATTGTATTGCTATGACCAACCACCAAAACTCTTTTCCCTTTTTGCTTTTTTAAAAAAGAGTCATAGTTGATACCTGAAGCAGAATAAATTATGGGTTTGATTCCTTTGGCTATAGAAATCGGAAGAATTGTTTCTATTGTTCTATTATAATTTGTAGAATATATCGCATCAATTTTTTTGTTTTCAAAATATAAGTTCCATAATAACGATCTTTTTCCCCCATCTTGGTTTAAATGCGGATTTTTATTTAATGAATCAGATCTGTCTTTCTCAGCGTGCCGAATTAAATAAACCTCTGTACATTCATTGGCTTGATAAGTACAAGCTAAAAAAAGTATTGATAAGATTATTGTATATCTCAAAACCTATTCTTCGAATCCCTCTTCCCAGTTACCATAAATTAGATTGGGAAATAATATAAATTTTTCTCCAAAATCGTCTTTATGTTTTATCGTAGCATCCCATCTTCCTTGATTATCTTTTCCAAAAAAGTCTTGGTGAAAATCACCAAGATTGTCCCCAAGAAGCATTATGACTTCATAATCATCTAATTCATTCCTTCTTGGTTCTTTGTCTCTAGAATCAGATCTCAATAACATTTTAGTTGAGTCATTAAAAGGGAAACCTAATGCTATTAAATTTTCTTTTGTCGGTTGATAGTTTTCCATCAACCTGTTTGATAAATAAATTATCTCAACATTTCTTTTTGACGCATATTTAAAAAATTCAATTGATCCCGGTACTGCTGTAGCAATTTTTTTATTTACCCAAATTGACCACAGTTCTTGACTATAAGTTAAATCCTTTTCAAGCAGCATCTCATTAAATGGAGTATTGTTTAAAACAGTTTCATCTAAATCTGCGACAATTGCAATTGGTTTTCCATACTCCATTACAAGTCCTTTGTCAAGTTTTTCTTTTGCAATATTGTAGGCTTGAATACACAGGGCCTTATATTCTGCGGATTGACTATGCCAATAAAGCGAATGCTCCTTTTTTGAAATTTTAGAGACACAACTAAAAGTTAAAAAACTTAAAAAAATTAGAATTATACGCATTTACTAAAATTATGAAAATATAAATTTAAATCAGCAAATACCTATATTTAAACTGTGATAAAATTAATTAATAAATACTCTTTTGTCTTCGGTTTGATTTTTTTGGTACTGGGTTTATATTTTTATCAAGAATTTAAATCCTTTTTAGCAGCTGTTATTTTTTTCTCGTTGGCTATAGGCTTTTTTTATCGCGCATAATTTTTTAGTGAGGCATAATATTTGAATTTATTTATAAAAGCAATTATATGAATTCAAAAACATTATTCTCTACTTTATTAATAACATCCTTTATGTTATCATTTTCACAGTCATATGAATCCCATAAATACGAAACTCTTTTTTCTGACGATAACTTTGAGGTAAGAAATTATGAACCTGTCTTAAAAGCAAAAACTTATTCTGAAAAAGGCTCTAATGATAATTTTGGTAAACTTTTTAGATATATATCAGGCTACAATGAGAAGAATCAAAAAATATCTATGACTACTCCTGTTTACATGAAAGAGGAAAATGAAAAATCAATGATGGAATTTGTATTACCATCAAAATTCAGTCTTGAAAATGTATCGCAACCACTTTCAGGTCAGGTTGAAATTTATGAAGATCGCGGGGGTCTTTATGCGTCAGTTCGATACTCAGGATATTCTAACAGTTCCAAGAGAAATAAGCACAGAAAACTATTAATTGAAAAATTAAAGGAACTTGATATTAATCCTTTAGGAGATTTTCTCTATCTTTCATATGATAGCCCATACAAGTTTTATAATCGCAGAAATGAGGTTGTCGTTGCTATAAAAGATTTTGAAAAGGATAATTAGAAATATCATTGTACTATTTTTTGTAAGCTGTTCATTCTATTCATATTCTCAGGAAAAAGAACTTTTCGATTTGATAGTTGTTGACGACAATGCAACACCCCCATTACTTCCTGAAAGAATGATTTTTACTCAAAGAATGTTGTGGGGAGAAAAGGGATTAATGAGAAAAACGGGCATTTCTCCCTTGACAATAGAGAATAGAGAAAAAGAATTGAGGCTAAGGAGATCGTTTTTAAAAACCCATCAGATTCTGGGTTATACTACCCTGGCAACTATGATTGCCCAAGGAATTATCGGGGGAAAACTATATAATGGTCAAAACGACCTATACGAAACACATAAAACAATGGGAAAAATCGTCAATGCAGGATATTTTACGGGTGCTGCATTATCTTTGTTTTCACCACCACCACTCACCAATAAAAAAACTAAAGGTTTCAGTTCAATAAAAGCCCACAAAATATTGGCCAACATTCATTTTAGCGCTATGGTGATCACAAATGTTGTTGCTGATGATAATCGAAAAGCACACAAGGCCGCTGCGTATACTGCATTTGCAAGTTATGCCACAGCAGTCATCGTTTTTAAGTTCTGATGGTCAAAATTTTAAACATATCATTTATTTTAGTTTTGAGCATACTTAATTTAACTGCCCAAGAAACAATCATGTTAAAAACTGAACAGTCATATATTAAATATGATGCAAAACATGTCCTACATGCTTGGGAAGGAGTAAACAAAAATATAAAAGGAGTGATTGTAAAAAATGAAGAAATTGAAAAAATTGCTATTGCAGCACAGGTTGTTGATTTTGACAGTGGAAATGCTGGAAGAGACGCACATTCCTTGGAAGTACTAGAGGCTTTGAAATTTCCAAGTATTAGATTTTATTCTGAGAAAATAAAAACACAAGGAGATGTGTTGATATTTGACGGTGAGGTTGAATTTCATGGTCAAAAAAAATCAATTTTAGTATACTCAACAATTAAGGATGAAGATGACTCAATAATTATTAGTGGCAAATTTAGATTGATACCTAGTGAATTTTTGATTGAACTGCCATCATTTATGCTTGTGAAAATGGAAGACTTTCTAAACATTCAATTTGAATTAAAGTTCTAAAGTTTATTTACTAGACACTAAAAATTTAAAACCTAAAACTGCCAATATTGATCCAATTAAAGGGAATACTATATAGTACCACGTAAAATAGTGAGACACACCTTCACTAGTAATCAAATCGATAATTGATGGACCTAGTGATACAGCTGGATTAAAAACTGCCCCTGAAATTGGACCTACTGAAAAAATACCAGTCATTACCGTTAACCCGATTGCTAAACCATAGAACGAATTCCCTTTTAGGTTTGGATGTGTAGCAACATTCAGAATTACGAATACTAGTAAGAATGTGAAGATTATCTCAGAAAAAAATATTGGATAAACGGAATCACCTAAAACAGGTTGTACTTGCATACTTGTATTCATCAAATAAATCGAAAGCGCAGCCAATGTTGAGCCCACAATTTGTGAAATAACATATTTGACTGAATCTAATGCAGAAATTTCCTTTTGAAGAAACAAGGCTAGTGTTACAGCTGGATTATAGTGCGCACCAGAAATGTGGGCACCAGTATAGACCAAAACCATGAGCCCAAACCCAACAGCAATTGGATTACCTGATGATAATCCGATAATTAAAACAAGGAAATAGGTTCCAAAAAACTCAATAAATAATTTTTTCATCAAAAATTAAAGTTATTAAAATGATGTAATTATTGAAAATGATAAACCTTTAAATTCAGGTACGTACCTGCAAACACCCCCATAGCACATTAATCCACCCCTTTGTTTACCGTACGACACCATAAATTTACTTGCATTTTTTGAATAGGACACTCCAATGTTAGAGTAGGTGGGATTATTTTCTATTTCATTCTCATAATTTATTATACTATTAAAGTACGCTGAAAAATTATAGTTGAAATTATATTCTATTCCATACCCAAACCAATTCTTTTTGTCATCCTCAGTAAAAAGGTGTTGAATTTCAAACCTTGTAGATTTTTCACCACTCAGTTTAAACGTATTATCAAACACTATAATTTTAGAATTGATTTCACCAACTTTTTCCTCTACAAACCTCTTGTTATAATATCTATTTACAAAAAGAATTATATTGCTAAAACTGTTTGTCCATTTTTTTCTAATCTCTAAACTTTGTTCAGAAAAATACTTTTCTCCAAAACCTAGTAAATCTAAATCATAGTCCTCATTGTCATAGTCATAATTGCCTTTAAGGTTGTTCCATTTTGAAATATTTAAACTAATTTTTGTTCCATATTTTCCGCCTATAAAAGTCTCCTTTTTAATATTATAGTAGGCATCAAGTTGAAAACCAATTTCACCGGCTTTCATGAGGCTTGGATCTTGAAAAGATATATTGGGTTGTGATTGATACACATTAATATTGGTCAACAAATAGTCGTGTTGTTTCGTTAGAGCAGGTAGGTAATTTAGGGTTGTTTCAAAATATGGACTTCCAAATTCAACTCTTTCACTATAAAAACCCATGTTTTCAAGCCTTCTGAATGTAAAATCTAATCCAAGACCATCTTTTATTAAACCAATATTTATTAAATGAGCATTTCCATTTTTCACAAAGGTTTCGGAGACACTATTAAACTTAACAACACCATCCTTAGTTTTATAAGCATATTCATAATTCATGTAAAAGTTATTGGAATTGTAATCAATTCTTCCAGAAAATGAATTAGTTAAATCCTCAAAGGGATAACTAACGTAATGGGGCGCTTCAAGTCTTCCTAAATAACTTAGACCGAGAATTAAGTTTCTAAAAGAGTTTTTATCATCATATACAACAAATTCTGAATCAAAACCAAAAACTTTCCCTTCAGAAATGGTATTTGCTTTCTTTTGATAACCCCCAAGTAATACGAAACTTAGATTATCTTTATTGTAAGACGATCTTATTCCCCACAATGAATTATTAATGCCCAATTGCCTATCTTCCCATGTTCTTAAAAGTATTCCGCTACCAAATTGCTCGTACAGGGTGCCTAATGTAAAATTGAAATTCGTTGTATTAAAATCAATACTGAATGTCGAAATAAAAGTATCTTCTAGTAGATCGGAATAATTTTGCAATTGTTTTGGAATGTAGGATTCTGTTTGTAAGTCAAAAACCCATTTATTATTAAGATTATACTTTAGGTTTAGATAACTGTTTGATGCAAATTTTTTATTATAGTCAGTAGATTCACTATCCTCGTAGTAAACTCCATTTGACTCAAAAGATCCATAAAAAAAATTGTTTGACTGTGAAAACCCTTTGTATATAAATAGTAGAAAAACAAGAAATAATACTACTCTATTCAATGTCATACTCCTTCAACTTATCTAAAAGCCCTAGCTCTTCACCAGGCGCATAACCAACTCTTCTGTGAAGAATCTGATTTTGTTTTGTAATTATTGTATGCGGAAGTCCAGATATGTTAAGCGCTCTTTTCAAATCATGGTTTTCATCAAGTAAAACATCAAACTTCCAGCTTTTTCCATTGACTAAAGGTCTAACCCTTCTTTTTGTTCTTGAATCGTCAGTTGAGATTGCATAAACCTTGAACTTCAATTCCTTACTAAGTTCATCGTATACTTCATTGAGCGCATCCAGTTCGTTAATACATGGCACACACCAAGTTGCCCAAAAAGAAAGAATGTAAAAATTATCTTCATTTAATTCTTTATTCATGGTTGTATAAGTTCCTTTGAATGTTTCTAGTGGAATGTTGGGTACAAGTTTTTGCGCATTAAATTCTGTTATATAAAAAGCTAAAATCAGTGTAAAAACTAGTTTTTTAAACATTTTTTAAATTTAAGACTAATTTATTAATTTAGTATGCTATGAAAAAAATTATGCATAAAAGTTCATTGCTATTCCTGTTATTAATTTTATCATGTAGCGGTAGCGGCGATGATGAGGGTCAAACTAACGAATATATAGACCTATTTATCTCAAGTACTACAGGTTTTGTTGGAGAAACTATAATATTCTCTGTGTTTGATGGAGAGGGAAATAATGTGTCAACATCTGCAGATTTTTATGTTAATGAAGTTAAAATATCCTCAAATACACACACATTTAATAATACAGGTACATATAGTGTTTACGCAAAGTTTGGTCAATTGACATCTGAAACAAAAACAGTTGAAATTATGGCCACCCCAATTACATTCAAGCAAAACGTAGTTGTTGAAGATTTTACAGGGACTTGGTGTGGCTGGTGTCCTAGAGTTTCTGAAGCTGTTAGGTTGTTAAAGCAAGAAACATCAGACGCCATTGTTATAGCAATACATAATGGTGATGCAATGCAATTTTCTCAAGAGGGTACAATAAGAGCAGCTTTTAACGTCACTGGATTCCCAACAGCACTAATTAATAGACAAGAAAGATGGGCTTCACCCCAACCTTCGAATGTATCCCAGGTTACTGGAAAAATGAGTGGAAAATCTTATGCATCAGTTGCTATGGAATCATCAGTTAGCGGTGATAATTTAAATCTAAAGGTCAAAGTTAGAATGGGATATGGATACAAAACAATGAAGTTAGCAGTTTACATGCTTGAAGATGGACTTGTATATGATCAAAGAAATTTCACATCCTACTATGGCGGTGCAGATCCTATCAGAGATTTTGTGCATGATGATGTTTTAAGACGATCATTAACTAATGTTTTTGGGGATGATCTCCCATCCGATCAAGTTGGTCACGATAAAATATATACTAGAGATTTTGTTTATGCTATTCCACCCAATTATGATAAATCAAAGGTCAAGTTAGTTGCCTTTGTTACTACAGGATCTGAAAGAACTATTGTTAATGTAAGACAGTCTAAGCTAGGTGAAACTCAAGATTTCCAACCTTTGGATGAATGAAAAAACGTATTGATCTTCATGGGAAATCCCACGAAGAAGCGTTGATAATTGTTGAAGAGTACCTTCTGTTAAATTCCTTTGATAATACCTTAGATTTAGAACTAATTACAGGAAATTCAACAGTCCTCCAGAACAAAATAATCGATAATATCTTAAAAAAACATGAGTTTAGTCACTATATCCCAAATCACAATCGAGGCGTTATGTACATTACTAATTCTAAAATAAATTAAAAGCCATGAAAAAAATTATCACAATTATATTTATCCTAACATGTTTTATAACATTTTCTCAGACCACTAAAGAGTTTGTAGAGAACGTGGTGAATGAGGTAGAAAACAACTCAAAATTAGAGATTTTGGCTCACGAATTATTTGATGTAATTGGTCCAAGATTAGTTGGAACACCACAAATGAAACAAGCTCACGACTGGGCTATTGATAAATACGAATCGTGGGGAATAGAAGCTTACAATCATGAGTGGGGAAAGTGGAGAGGATGGGAGAGAGGTGTCACCCATGTTGATTTAATCGAACCAAGATTACGAACTTTAGTAGGAAGACAGTTGGCTTGGAGTCCTTCCACAGGAAAGAAAGGTATTGAAGCAGAGGTGACTAGAATTCCTATCATAGAGAATAAAGATCAATTCAATGAATGGTTAGAAACTGTTGAAGGAAAATTTGTTCTAGTCAGTCAAAAAGAAATAACTGGAAGAACAGACTCACAATGGGAAGAATATGCAACAGAGGAGTCTTTTGAAAAAATGAAAAAAACAAGAGATGAATTAACGGATCAGTGGTACAATAGTCTAAGAAACACCGGATATGGATATCGTGACATAAATAGTGCTATAGAGAACGCGGGTGCTGTAGGATTAATATCTAGTAGATGGTCCAAAGCATTTGGTGCAAATAAGGTTTTTAGTGCAGGTACAGAAAAAATTCCTAATGTTGATTTAAACCTAGAAGACTACACTATGCTATACAGGCTTGTTGAAAACAATCAAAAACCAATTCTTAAAGTAGTTGCTACATCCAAAGAGCACGGAGATGTTCCAACGTTTAATACGATTGGAATGATTAAAGGAGTAGAAAAGCCTGATGAATATGTAATACTTTCAGCACATTTTGATTCATGGGATGGTGGGCAAGGAACAACTGACAATGGGACTGGCTCAATCGTTATGCTTGAGGCGATGAGAATATTAAAAAAACTATACCCAAATCCTAAAAGGACCATAATGGTGGGGCATTGGGGTTCTGAAGAACAAGGACTAAACGGCTCACGTGCTTTTGTTGAAGATTATCCTGAAATAGTAGATAATATTCAAGCATTGTTTAATCAAGACAATGGCACAGGTCGAGTCGTTGATTTAAGTGGTTCAGGTTTTTTACATTCTTATGATTATTTATCTAGATGGCTTGCTGCTGTACCAAGAGATGTTAGTAAGCATATAGAAACTGAATTTCCTGGTTCACCTGGTGGAGGAGGGACTGATCATGCAAGTTTCGTTGCAGCGGGAGCTCCTGCATTTAATCTTAGTTCTCTGAGTTGGGCATATTGGGACCATACTTGGCATACTAACCTTGATACTTATGACAAAATTGTTTTTGATGATCTTAAAAACAACGTTATTCTCTCTGTTATTTTAGCCTATATGGCTAGTGAGGATAATGAAAGAGCATCTAGAGAGAAAAGAGTTATACAAACTAGAATTAATCCATTTACAGGTAGATCAATGGGAGGTTGGCCTCAAACAAGAAAACCTAACAGAGACGGAACATCAAGCAAATAACTCAGTCATAAATCTAAGGAAAATCCAGGTTAGGACGATTGTCCATATCCACCACCTGTTTTTAACATACCAGTCCATTAATTGTTTTTAATTTTGGATTCTAATTTAATAATAATTTTTCTGTGATGTTGAAAGTGCATATTGATAAACTTAAGCGTCATATCAAGATTAATTCTGCCTACAATAGGGTGTCTTAAGATCCCTTTTCCTAAAATTTCTTTATCCAATGAATTGACCAATTCTTCAAAAGATTTTCTTGATTTTAACCAAGTTTCCCTCAGTTTTTTTATTTCAACATTTTGAGGCATTGAATCATATGTGATTTTTGGTGCCTTCATTTTAATTCCCAAAAAAAATATAAGTTCTAATAATTTCATTCTAAGTTTTGATACAAAACTCACATTAATCAAATACTCAGGATAGTTAGTTTTCTTTTTTATATACTTGACTGTTATAACCTCAGTAAGCCAGACGTGATATAAGTGTTCAGCAATTGACCATTTATTTTTATAAACCTTTATATTTAATTCTTTGTGAGAGTATTTTGAAAGTTTCTTAAACAAATCTTCTAAACTTTTGTTTATGATTTCGAAGCAATCTTTTGTAGACATCTAAATTAGTTTTTTAAGTAAGGGTTCGTCAATAGTATGTCCTCCATCAAATGAATAAAACTCATAATCCAATCCATATCCGTTGAGTTTTTCTCTTTCTTTTTTGATTTTTTCCTCACCTATATATTCATCTGTATTTCCAATGACAAAAATTAATCTGAAATCATCCCACCTAGATTTGAAATTACCTGTGAGACAATCGTTGGGTACATCACATCCCCACAAAATCAATGAATTCAATTTAAATTTATTATTGATAATCCATCTTGTTGCAGTAGGTCCTCCTTGTGAAAATCCGAGTATATTCAAATTAATATCATGCCCATTTAATTTAGTTGATTCGTAAATTGAATTGAGAAAATTAATGTTGTCTTGAATATCTTCATATCTTTCTAGTTTGGTCATCCAACTTGATCCAACCCTTGAATAATCATCTTTTAAATAAAACTTGTTAAGAGCCTCAGGTGCTATAATGACAGTTTCTTTATTGTAAATACATTGAAATTTTTTAATAAAATATTCTGGCAACATTCCATAACCATGTAAAACAATCCAAATATTTTTTGTTTTACTGTTTATCTTACCAATTTGAAAATAACGAGCACTTTTGCTAGCTTGGATTTTAAACTTTTGAATCATGGAATATCTAAATTATAATTAATTTTACGAACATGATAAACAAAACAGAAATTGAAGAAGTACAAAATTCGTGGGGTAAAGGTATTATTACAATTGGAAAATTAAAAGATAGCCCAAAAGAATGCAGAATTTTTACTGTTAACTTTATAAATAAGCATTATGATTTCGATTTTGGGGATGTTCAGTTTAAACCCACAAAGGCTTCTGAAAAACAATTTAGAAATAATAATAAATCTGCACTTTCTTATTTTATTGGATCAGATAAAGATTATGCAGAAGACAAGGGTTTTGCATTGAATCCATGGGTTATGGTTGACTTTAAAAATGAGTCTATTAATATCTATGAAAACATTGCAACAGCAATGGGAAATTACTTCTTTACAGATCCTATTGGGAAAAAGACTAAGGTTGAGTTTAGTTTTGTTTATAAAAAGAATAAGGAGGGTGAAATTAAAATAGTACTTCACCACTCCTCACTTCCTTTCAGTATGTAAGTTTATTCGATTACAGGTGCAGATGCTGTTTGAGTCCAACTTATTAATTGATCCCCGTCAAATTGATACCATTCAATAATAATTTTGCCATCAGATCCTGTAAATTGTGCATTAATCCAATCCCCTTTTTCATTCCAATGTTCATTTTCAGTTTTTGTGGGTTGAACAGCAAAAGCGTAATCAGTATTCCAATCCCATTCAATTCCATTAGCTAAATCGTCTTGGTAAAATTCTTCTACCTTAGCCACAAAATCTTCAGCATTAGTTACAACGGTGCCATCATAGAACCTGTAATTTCCTTCATCAGAAATGTGAGATTTCATTGTTTCATAATCTCTTGCTAACCAAGCTGCATCAATTTTTTTAAATAACTCAACAGTTTCTTCAGAGCCCATAGTTACAGATTGTCCCTCTAAAACAAATCCGTTTGAACTATCTTTACATTCACAAGGTGTTGTTTGACAAGCGGAAAAAAGAAAAGGTAACGCCATCAAATAAATAATTTTTCTCATAATAAAGTTTTTAAAATTAAAGTTGTTAAGTTCGAAAAATATCTAACCAATTCCTAGAAGATCTTTAACATCATTTTCCTCATTTTCTATTTCTGGAGTTATTACTTTGGAGCAGTCCAGTTCTATGTTTAAAACTTCAGGTTCTGGAAAAGAATCTTTGGAAACATTAAGTTCTTCGTCCGCATAGCATTTATTCATATAAAGAGCCCATATTGGAAGAGACATGGTAGCACCTTGACCATATGCGATTTCTTTAAAGTGTATGGATCTATCTTCACCACCAACCCAAACTCCAGTTACTAAGTTGGGTACCATCCCAATAAACCAACCATCACTTTGATTTTGAGTAGTTCCTGTCTTACCTGCGATGTCATTTTCAAATTTATATGGATAACCAGTAACAACATTATTATAAACATAGTTTCTTTCATCTTCAGCGATGTTATGGCGTAGTCTAGCTCCAGATCCAAACTTTGTTACCCCCTCAAGCAACTTCAGGGTCACATAGGAAGACTCTTCACTTATCACATCCTTTGTATTTGGTTTAGATTGATAAACTATTGCTCCATTTTTATCTTCAATTCTTGTTACCATAACAGGTTCTACATAAATTCCTTTGTTCGCAAAAGCGCCATAAGCACCAACCATTTCATAAACACTTAAGTCAGGAGTCCCTAAAGCAATTGCAGGTACATTTGGAATATTGGAGCTAACACCCAAATTACGAGCAAGGTTAGCAACAGGTCTTGGACCAACCTTATCAATTAATTGAGCACTTATTGTATTCTTCGAGTTTGCCAAAGCATTACTTAATGTTCGCATTCCACCATATTTATCGCTTGAGTTAGTTGGGCACCATGGTTCAGGGTTTCCGTATTTATAAGGTTCAATACAATGAATCAAGTCTGGGAGCATATCACATGGAGAAAGTTTTAATTGGTCGATAGCAGTTGCATACAAAAAAGGTTTAAATGTAGATCCAATTTGTCTTTTGCTTAGCATCACGTGGTCATACTGAAAATGCCTGTAGTTAATTCCTCCAACCCAAGCCATTACATGACCATTCTTTGGGTTCATTGACATCATTCCACTTCTAAGAAAATGTTTATAATAACGAATGGAATCTACCGGAGACATTATTGTATCTATATCACCGTCCCAAGAAAAAACAGTCATATCAACAGGCATGTTAAATGATTCTTCAATTTCCTGATTGGTCATACCCGAAAGTTTGGACTTTCTCCATCTTTCAGACCTTCTCATAGCTCTTTTCATGATTGTCTCTTCTTCGTCCTCCTCCAAGTCTAAGAACGGGGCAGTTGACAATGTGTCCGTTTGAATAAAAAATTCTTTTTGCAAGTTTTTCATATGCTCCTTTACAGACTCTTCTGCATATTTCTGCATCTTAGAATTTATAGTTGTATAAATCTTTAGACCATCTACATAAAGATTGTATTTGGTACTATCATTTTTAAAATTCTTCGAAGTCCAATCTTTCATAAAACCTCTTAGATATGATCTAAAATATGTTGCAAGACCTTGCCTATGAGATTGAGGTGTGTAGTCTAAAGTAAGCGGTAACGATTTTAGTGAATCCTCTTCTTTTTCTGTTATATAATTATTTTTTGTCATCTGCATAAGTACCAAATCTCTTCTATTTTTGGTTATCTCAGGTCTTCTAATCGGGTCATAAAGTGAGGAGTTTTGCAACATACCAATCAACATTGCAGATTCTTCAATTTTTAAATCGATTGGTTCTTTTGAAAAATAAATATTTGACGCAGACTTGATACCATCCCCATAGTATCCAAAATCGTAAATATTCAAATACATTGTTAATATTTCTTCTTTTGTATATTGTTTTTCTAAGCGAACGGCAATCACCCATTCTTTAATTTTTTGGGTTACAGCCTGAAAAATATTTCGTGACCTTACACCAACAAAAAGTTGTCTGGCAAGTTGTTGTGTGATTGTACTAGCCCCTCCTCTTTGATTCAAAAAAATAATAGCTCTTAATGTAGCTTTCAAATCAATACCAGGGTGACTATAAAATCTTTCATCCTCAATCGCTATTAAAGCATTGATGGTTTCTGGATTTATTTCGTCATATTCAATAGGTGTCCTATTATCATTAAAATAATATTTACCCAAAATTTTATTATCAGAAGAAATAATTTCGGAAGCAAAGTTTGTTTTGGGATTTTCAAGTTGACGAAAATCAGGCATATCGCCAAAATATCCTACAGAAGCTAAATAGAAAACACCATAAAAGGAGATTACACCAAAAGTGAATAAAAACCAAAAAATGAAAACCTGAAGTCTATATTTTTTCATTTGATTTATTTATCAATATTCCAACATCTAAGATACCCTCTAATTTATTAACCGGCTTAATACTGTCTATAAATCTTACAGCATGTGCAACTTCAACTAATGTTTCCCCTTTAATATCCATGTTGATGAAAATTGGAATTTTGAATGTTTTGATTCTTATTTGTTTAGATAAAATAGTTCTGTTTTTTGAATCATCAAAATTGTAAGAAATGGTATCACTAATTTTCACATCATTATTCTCAAGTTTTGACAGAAGGTGTATGTTGGAAAATGGATAATCCTCATTTAATTTTAAAACCAAATAAACATCAATAGGACTTTCACGAATTTCTACATTTGCTTTTATCGCATTATTTTTTAACCAAAACCCATTTGTTTCAATATGTGATGAATGTATTGAGTGGTTCTTATTACAACCCAAGATTATGAAGTAAATAGAAATTAAAATAAAACTAAACTTTTTCACTTAAACGACCTTTCTTAAAAAATCTCCTTTTGTTTTTGTAGCCTTTTCTTCTTTTTTTTTGGACCTCAACTGGTAATGCATGAATATCTTTACAAGAATTGCTGCAGCAACCATTTAACTTTTTAAAACATTTCTCACATTGTATAAACAACACATGACAGGCCTGGTTTTTACAGTTGACATGATTATCGCAAGTATTGCCACAAACATGACATTTAGCGATAATTTCATTACCAATTCTTTCGCTTAATCTGTTATCAAAAACAAAATTTTTACCAAGAAATTTATTTTCAAGCCCATTTTTTTTAACCTGTCTCGCATATTCAATGATACCACCCTTTAATTGAAACACATTTTTATATCCATTTTGTTTTAAATAGGAACTTGCTTTTTCACACCTTATTCCTCCAGTACAATACATTAATATGTTATTTTTGGTTTTGGCAAAATTAAACTTCTTGTTTATCAAGGGAAGAGAGTCCCTAAAAGTATCAACATCTGGACAGACAGCCCCTTTGAAATGACCAATCTCGCTTTCATAGTGGTTTCTCATGTCAATTGTAATCGTCTCTGGCTTTCCAAGCAGATCATTAAATTCTTTAGCATTTAGATGAGTTCCAGAATTTTCTATATCATAATCATTGGGCCCCAATCCGTCAGCTACAATCTTATCTTTGACTTTTATTTTTAACTTGAGAAATGATTCATCATTGTGCTCGATTCCAACGTTTAGGCGTATATTTTTTAAAAAGGTAATAGAATCTAAAAATTCTTTTAGATTTTCTATTTTTTTAGCTGGTATAGAAAGTTGAGAATTAATACCCTCTTTAGCAACATAAATTCTTCCTAAAACTTGAAGACTATCGAAATTTACAAACAGATGATTCCTAAAAATTTCTACATTTCCAATATGATGATATTTATAAAAAGATAAAGTCAATCTTTTTTCGTTTGCTTTTTTTATGAGGATGGCTCTTTCCTCGTTGCTAAGCTTGTTATATAGTTGCATTTTTAAACAAATTATATTTACAAATGTAAGTTTTTAAATGGTGTTTTTTAATAAATAAAATTGTACTTTTAATAACTAATATTCCTCTTATGGCATCAGATAAAGATTCAAAATTAAAAGCATTACAATTAACATTAGACAGATTAGATAAAACTTACGGTAAAGGTACTGTTATGAAAATGGGAGATGTCTCTGAATCAGAGATTGAAGTCATATCAACTGGTTCTTTGGGCTTAGATTATGCCTTAGGCGTTGGTGGTTATCCAAAAGGCAGAGTAATTGAGATTTATGGTCCTGAATCTTCGGGTAAAACCACTCTTACTTTACATGCAATTGCAGAGTGTCAAAAAGCTGGTGGAATAGCCGCTTTTATTGATGCTGAGCATGCATTTGACAGATTCTATGCACAAAACCTTGGTGTTAATATCAATGATTTAATAATATCTCAGCCTGACCATGGAGAGCAAGCACTAGAAATTACAGATAATTTAATCAGATCTGGTGCAGTGGATATAATTGTAATTGACTCTGTAGCAGCCTTAACTCCTAAAAGTGAAATCGAAGGTGAAATGGGTGATTCAAAAATGGGATTACACGCAAGACTTATGTCTCAAGCTCTAAGAAAACTAACATCAACGATAAGTAAAACAAATTGTACGGTATTTTTTATAAACCAGTTAAGAGAAAAAATAGGAATAATGTTTGGTAATCCAGAAACAACCACAGGTGGTAATGCCTTAAAGTTTTACGCATCGGTTCGTCTTGACATTAGAAGGTCAACACAACTAAAGGACTCATCAGGAAATCCACTGGGAAATAAAACAAGAGTAAAAGTTGTCAAGAATAAAGTTGCACCACCCTTTAGGGTATGTGAGTTTGATATTATGTACGGAGAAGGAATTTCTAAAATGGGAGAGATTATTGATATAGGATCTCAGTCAGGAATAATTGATAAGAGTGGTTCTTGGTTCAGTTATGGTGATACAAAATTGGGTCAAGGAAGAGATGCGGTAAAAACATTGTTAAAGGATAACCCTGAATTGTGCGATGAATTAGAGAAAAAAATCTCAGAAATTCTCAGCTCCGATAACTCTTAGCTAAGTCCTCTTTTAAAGTGTTATAAACTCGTTTTTTAAGATTATCTCTATCATCTTGATTAAGCCCGCTAGTCTCTATAAATTCATGAAACCGAGCTCTCAGTTTGCCTGGTCCACCAACAAAATAGTTATATGCAAAAAAATAAGGGAACCTTCTTTCACAATCATAGAAAGATAGCGGCACAATAGGAATTTGAAATTGTATAGCTAAATTGAAAGCCCCATTTTTAAACTCCCTAAGAACAACCCCTGGTTCAGGAACTCCCCCCTCAGGAAAAATACAAATAGAGACTCCTCTTTCCAGTCTTTTTATTGATTTGCTGTATACATTCTTTCTGCTTTCTGGGTTATCACGATCTACTAGAATACATACTTTACTGTAGAAATAACCAAAAATTGGAATTTTGTCTAACTCTTTCTTTCCAACAAATACAATTGGGTGTTTGCAACAGTAAACCATAAGCATAATATCAATCATACTTTTGTGATTAGCAACTACCATATAACTTTTCCCTTTTTCGAGCTTTTTTTTATTTTCAACTACTGGCCAAAAACCCATACCAAAAAGTATAATATTGGACCAAATATTTCTTGCTACCCAATAAAATTGCGGATAAAACTTTTCGCTTGAGGAAAATATTACTAATAGAGGAAATGTGGTAGCAATTCCAATAAATGCAAGAACATAAAACCAAACATTCCAAATACCTAGTAATATGATCTTAATAATTTTTAGCACCTTTCAAATGTAGGTATTTGTAATTAATGTTCTTAAAAACTATTACTTTTGTCATGAATGGCAAGAGTCTTAACAGGTATTCAAAGCACAGGCACACCTCATCTTGGAAATATTTTAGGAGCGATTATTCCAGCGATTGAATTATCAAAAAAGCACAATGATTCATTTTTATTTATAGCTGACCTTCATTCTCTTACACAAATAAAGGATGGAACGGAATTGAAGCAAAACACTTATTCAACTGCAGCCACTTGGTTATCATTTGGATTAGACCCAAAAAAAACAATTTTTTATAAACAATCGGATATACCAATAACAACAGAATTAGCATGGATTTTATCATCTTATTTTCCCTATCAGAGACTAACACTTGCTCATTCCTTCAAGGACAAATCAAATGATTTAAAAAATGTTAATGCAGCTTTATTTACTTACCCAATGCTGATGGCCGCAGATATTTTACTTTACGATGCAGATTATGTTCCTGTAGGAAAAGACCAAATACAGCACTTAGAAATAACTCGAGATGTAGCATCTAAATTTAATAATCTACATGGTGAAACATTGATTATGCCCCAGGCAATAGTTGACGATAGCACCAAATTAATTATTGGTACTGATGGTCAAAAAATGAGCAAATCAAAAAATAATATCATAAACATTTTTCTTCCAGATAATCAGTTAAAAAAACAAATAATGTCAATTAAAACTGATAGTTTGCCAATTGAATCCCCTAAAAACCCAAATAAGTGCAATGTCTTTGCTTTATATAGTTTAATTGCAAAGGAAAAAGAAGTAAAACAAATGAAAGAAAACTATGAAAATGGAGGCTTTGGGTACGGGGAAGCTAAAAACGAATTATTTGAATTAATTTTAGAAACCTATTCCAAACAAAGAGAAACTTATAATTACTTGATGGAAAACAAAAATGAAATTGACGAAATACTAAAAGAAGGTTCAATCAAAGCAAAAAAAGTTGCAGATGAAGTTATTAAAAGAGTTAAATCAAAACTTGGAATTTAAGTACTTATTTGTTCAAAAAAAACTTTAAATTTAGATGTGCAATTTTCAAAAGCAATAGCTAATTTACTTTACAAGCATGATTGTGTTACAATTCCAAACTTTGGGAGTTTCATAGTTAATGATTCAACCGCGAAGTATGTAGATTCAGAAAATAAGTTTTATCCACCTGGGAGATACGTTTCGTTTAACCCACTAATAAAATCTAATGATGGATTACTTGCTAATTATATATCAATTAAGAAAAATATTTCCTATGACGATGCTCTCAAAAAGATTAAGTCTAAAGTTTTGAAATGGAAATCAACATTGAATCACGAGGTTCTATATATTCAAGGTATTGGAGAATTCATTGTAAATGATTCTGAGAATATTGTTTTCACTGCTGATAAAAACTCCAATTTTTCAAAGCAAACTTATGGATTAAGACCAATTAACGTTCAGCCTTTGGAAAACAGGGTATTAACATATAACCAAAAAACTTTAGAAAAATATAAATCCCTTAATGGAAAGAAAAAAACAGAAAACCTACCAGCTCCTCTTAAAAGCGCAGCAATTTTTATTGTCATTTTGGTTAGCACATACTTTATTAATTTGAATTACCAAGAAACAGTTTTTAAAAATGAATTTGAAAAAAATAAGGTTGAGAGGGCAAATTCAATTGATAGACTTGAAAAAGCTATCTTTAATTTGGGAGAGTTACCAGCTGTAACAGTTACAATTGAGTCTAAACCCATTCAAAGCTTCCACATTATTGCAGGTGCATTTAGTTCATCTGTAAATGCAGATAGGCTTGTTTCTCGTTTAGTAAAAAAAGGATATAAATCAACAAAATTTCCAAAAAATATGGATGGTTTGATTAGGGTTACTTTTGGAACATTTACCACTAAAGAAAATGCTGTTGTTGCCTTAAGATCAATTAGGGACAATGAAAACAGGTATGCTTGGATTTTGACTAAAACAAATCACTAATCCAAGAGAAATGAGCTTTAAGACTCCTAGTCAATCCAAAACTGTAATGACAGACTTAGTTTTACCAAGTGATACAAACGCTTTAAATCATCTATTTGGAGGAGAATTATTAGCTAGAATGGATAGAGCTGCTAGCATTTCTGCTGTTAAGCATTCGGAAAATATTGTGGTCACAGCATCTATCAATAATGTCTCTTTTGGAGAACCTGTTCCTCTGGGTAGTATTTTAACAATTGAGGCTAAGGTATCTAGATCTTTTTCTACTTCAATGGAAGTTTTTATTGATGTATGGATTCAAAATAAAAAAAACCGAAAAAAGTTAAAAGTTAACGAAGCTATCTACACTTTTGTTGCTGTTAATAAAAGAGGAAGACCTGTAAGAGTGCCAGAACTAAAACCAGAAACTGATTTAGAGAAAAAAAGATTTGATTCTGCATTGAGAAGAAGACAGTTAAGCCTTGTTTTGGCTGGCAAGATGAAAGCCCAGGAAGCTTCGGAGTTAAAAGCAATTTTTGATTGAGTTGAATAATCGAATCTACTTTATATTATTTGTTTTTCTTTTCCCTTTAATTGCAATCAGCCAAAGTAAATCAACTTATAGTTTAAAAATCCTGGGAGTCGTTCAAGATGGGGGACTGCCTCATTTAGGATCTAATAAGGTATGTTGTAATGAACATGAAAAAAAAAGATATGTGACATCAGTTATGTTAATTAATAATGAAAATAATGAGTCATATCTTTTTGATGCATCACCTGACATTAATGAACAACTTAATTTCATGGGTCCTAGAATTAAAAAAGATTTAAAGGGTATTTTTTTAACACATGCTCACATTGGACACTATACTGGCTTGATGTATTTTGGAAGAGAAGCCTTAAATTCTAAGTCAATTAATGTTTATGCAATGCCAAGAATGAAAAAATTTCTTGAGGAAAATGGACCATGGAGTCAATTGGTCTCTTTGAAAAATATTTCTATAACACAATTAAATAAAAACTCAAATATTGCAATTGATTCTAAAGTTTCTATTCAACCTATTGAGGTTCCTCACAGGGCTGAATTTTCTGAGACTGTTGGGTATAAAATATATGGTCCCAATAAGACAGTTCTTTTTATTCCTGATATTGATAAATGGTATTTGTGGGAAAAGTCTATTGTAAATGAAATTAAGCAAGTTGACTATGCTTTGATTGATGCAACATTTTATGATTCCAGTGAAGTCAATTACAGAGACCTTTCTGAAATCCCGCATCCGTTCGTTGTTGAAAGCATGCAACTTTTTGATTCAATCAGACTTAAAGAAAGAAATAAAATATTTTTTATTCATCTTAATCATACAAACCCATTACTCAATAAAGAAAGTGAGCAATATAAATATGTCATAGATAAAGGTTATAATGTAGCGGAAGAGGGGCTTGATTTAAAACTTTAGACCATACAGGTCATGTCCTCACCACAACATAGTGGGGATTTTATTTTACCCTCACACTCTGGACAACTTGAAATTTGCACCTCCGTTCCATCATCAATTGTTAGATATCCATTAACTAAAGGAATATCGCATTTACCACATGTTGCGTTTACAGACATTCCACATTTTGAACATTCATATGTATGATTCATGGTTTAATTTTTTTCTAATTTAGTGATTATGAGAAAACTTACATGCATCTTTTTTTTCTTTTTCTTTCATTTGATTCATTCACAAAAAATTTTTTCCGTTGAGTATAAATCACAAGCAGATTTAAAAATTCATGTTGTGGAATATAAATCACAAGCGGACTTATGTGTTTACAAAGTGGACTACAAATCACAAGCTAAAAGAAATGAAGGTCTTTGGTATTTTGTAGATTATAAATCTCAAGCCGATAAAAAAATTTACTTTACTGATTATAAATCTAATAGTGATATAACAATTTTCTTTGTTGACTACAAATCTCAAGCTGGTTGGCAGGACAAGTCAAAGAAACATTTACTTTACTAAAACCTTTTACCAATTGAAAACCCACCTCTTCCAGTTCCGGTGGGTCTAAAAGAATCAATTTGAGGTCCACCTAATAATTGTTCAGGATCTTTTACAAACAGATATCGTCCAAAGCCCAAAGAAAGTTCAAAAGTCCAACCTTTCTTATTGACCCACTTTTGACCTATGGCTGCTCCCAAAGCTAAATCAAAGAAATCTTCCTCTTCAACTTCAATGTATGGTTCAATATTGGGGTTGTTAAGGCCATAGTAATACTGAACCTCACTTTCACCAAAACTAAACTTTGAAAATACTTCAGCAAAAAAACCACTCCCTCCATAATCTCTTTTATCAAAAAAGTAAAACCTGTAAAATGGCGTTAAGGCCAATTTATCTGACCAGCTTCTAGATGTATTGGTATCGTTAAAATTTAAAAAAATATCAGCACCAAAGGATGAGTATGGATCGTTAATTTTTTCATATGTAATTTGCAATGCAGGTTGACTCAATATATCTAAGATGTCCAACTTTAATTCATTGGAGCCAATTTCGATAAATAGGTCATCTATTTGCTTATCATCTTTAACTACTCGGACTTCTTCAATAGTATTCTGGCCATACATATTGAAATAGCACAGAAAAAAAAACAATATTAGTTTTTTCATAATAATTTAATTTCTACAAAATTCGTCGCCAACATTAAATGAGTTATAGGTTTCTAGGTTAACCTCTGCATCAGCATAACCAATTCCACCACCCGGATTTTCACTACCACCTCCACTACTTTTTTCAACTATTATCACAAAATAATATTTACCATCCTGAACGTATTTTTGAGTTATATCTCCACATTCATCTATATCATTGCAAGAAATAAATAAAATAAATAAAAATGGTAGTAAAATTTTTTTCATCGAATCTTTGAGTAAATTTATGAATAAATATTTCTTTTGCTCAATTTAAAAAATATACATCCAAATGACTCACGTATAAACTTCGATTCAAGTAAACATGAGTATTCAGTAGATGGAAAGAAAATTAAAATCTCAGTCACGGGTTTAATTGAAAAATTTTTTCCAAAATTTGATTCTGAATATTGGTCAAATAAAAAAGCCATAGAAAGGATCCAAATTGAAGGTGGGAACTTAACTGATGATAATATTAAAAATGTTAAAAAAGAAATATTATCAGAATGGGAACTTAATAGAAAAGAAGCCGCAGATAAAGGAACTTTATTGCATGAGAAAATTGAGGATTACTATAACGACATTAATAATGAACATGATTTGCCTGAGTTTCATTATTTCAAGCAGTTTATAAAAAAATACCCAACATTAAATCCGTACAAAACTGAATGGAGAATATTTGATTCGGAACTTTCTATAGCAGGGTCTATTGATATGGTTTACGAAAAAAATAATGGAGATCTTTTTTTGTTTGACTGGAAAAGAAGTACAAAGATTGTTAATGATGCTGGTTATTTAATAGAGAGTGATTTTGATTATGGTTTTGACGAACTTTCTCACATTGCAGATAACGGATATAACAAATACTCACTACAACTAAATCTTTATAAATACATTCTCGAAACTAATTATGGTAAAACAATTAGTTCCATGAACTTATTAATCTTACACCCCAACTATCATACTTTCTTTCATCTTCAAATACCAAATCTTGAAAAAGAAACGAAATTCTTGATTGAAGAAGCGAGAAAAAATTCTCTTTAAAGATCCAAAATGAAATTTTCTAGCATATATACACTCCTTTTTTTATTTATATGTAGCCATATTTATACACAAGATGAATGTGCACCATGTGACATTGTTGCCAACCCAAACTTTAAAGTAACCCAATCAAATATTAAATGGCCAGAATTAATCAATGGAGAAGTTATTCGTATTAATAGCCTTACAAATATAATTTATGAGGGGGAAGATATTTATTGGCCCCTTTGGAAAATCTCTAATATATACAACACCGATTGGTGGACAAATGATAACTCTGACCCATGGGCACTAACAACTAACTGGGATGAAGATCACAAATCACCAAAAGATAATTTTAAAGACTGTGTTAATGATGAATTGAGATGGAAGTGCGGTTATTCCTTTAGTTTAAGAGTCCCACAGAACTTTAACAAAAATAAAAAATACCCATTAGTAGTTTATTTACATGGAAGCGTTCAAGAATCTACACGTTCTTTGAGTGGAAGAAAATGGAGCATGAATAATTTTTACATGTCGGAGAATGATGAATACATTATCGCTGCACCAACGAAAATAGGTATTGACTGGAGTCCCAAAAAAATTCAAGATTTAATTGAAGATATAAAAAGAAATATAAAAATTGATTCAAATAGAATCTACTTAACTGGGTTGAGTATGGGTGGTAGAGGAACTTTCATAGTGGCATCAAAACTTACAGATACATTTGCTGCTATTATGCCACTAAGCCCGCATCATAGACCATACTCTTATTTACAATTAGCTGAAAAGGTTAATCACATTCCTACATTTATTCACCATAGTACAAATGATGGGACATCATCATTTTCATTAGCAAAAAAAATGTTTGAAAAACTCTCAGAGACAAACAGAAATATAGTTTTTGATATTAAAAATTGGGACCACACGGGATGGCACAGAATTTACAGCGATAAAGAAAAAATAGAGTGGCTTTTGTCATGGAAAAAATAAATATATTTATTAGGTCATGAATTATTTTAATAGTCAAATTATTTTAATTTTTTATTTTTTTCTAATTAGCGGTTTTTCTCAAGATTTAATTTCTTTCCACAACTCAGGAAATTTTCAATTAATTCAAAAGTTATCTTTTTATGATACCAATATAAAAGGAACCCCTTTTGCTTATGAAAATTTTGTTACTGGACAAATTGTGTTTGATTCAGGTAAAAGTATTATCGGAGATTTTAGAATGGATTTATATGCTCATAAAATTCAAACCAAAAATAATGATGGAAAAATATTTGAAATTGGTATTGACAATACTTTTGACTTAGTTATTGGCAACAAAACATATAGCTTTCATGAATTGGATTGGATTGAGAAAAATAATTATATAATTCTCCGTGAATGTTTAACACTTGAAAACATTAGTCTTTATGAGTTTATGAATAAAGATTTGAAAAAACCAATCGAGGCATCTTCTAGTACTGCTAATTCTGGTTATGGCAAAACTGCTGATCCCGAATGGATTGATAAGTCAGATTATATTATTTATCTCAATAAAAAATATTATAAAGTTCCCAAGAATCATAAAAAAATGATTGCATTAAAATTGTTTGATGAAAAAACTTACACCAAGTTTCGAAAAGAGAATAAAATCAATTTGAAAAAGGAGGAAGACTTAAAAAAAATAATTACTTTCTTTAATTGATTTGTACAATGGGGATGTAGCTCAGCTGGCTAGAGCGCTTGACTGGCAGTTAGAAAATTAATAATCTTCACTAAACTGACTTTTTTAGAACAATAATTTTTGGTTTACCCTTTTCAATTGGTGGTAACTCAATATTAAAACCTTCCCCCTCATAATATTTAATTGGTTCCATATTTTCAGGAATTCCTCCACTTTTATTAATGATTTCAGCCATTTCTTCTGTAATAATAATCTTCGCTGAATTTTTTGGAATATTATTTAATTCAAGTAAGCTATTGAGTTCCTTTTCAAATTTCTTTTCAGAGACACATCTCATTATTGTATTTCCAAATTTATTGTACCATTTACCATTTATGTCTGTAAAGGGTGGATTTTTTTCATCTAAAATTTTGAATGTATTTATTTCAAATACCACCTTTTCTTTTTCTACACCCTTTACTTTACCCAAGAAAGCTAATGCACCCAAAGAATCATCAACATTCATATCATTGTCAACAAATAATGTGGAGCCCTTTATATCTTTGTAACTTACAAAATCTTCAACTTCATCATTCCATATCATTGCTTCATCTGGATAAAACTTACATATCAGTTTTTCAAGTTCTCGAAAATCTTCAGCTTTAGTATTTAAAAGTGCATTTTTGAGATTTTTATTAATTGTATTATTCTTTAGATCATTTTTTAATGAATTGGGTAATTCCGTGTCAGCGAAAACCGCTTTAAGGTCTTTGAATATAGGCTCATTAAGCTCTTTATCAAGCCTTATTTTTTCCTCATTTAGCCATTTTTCATCATATTTAGGTGAAACAGTATCTGGCATATTAGGGCTAGAGACACTTGAGTCAAAGTTATTTTTCCCTTGTTTATTTCCTCTTGTATTTTCTTTGACATTTTTAAAAATCAAGATTAAATACATAATAATACTAAATAAATTCACCAAAGGAGTTAGAGGTGCTAAAGCGACAGGTATATAACTGGATCCAGGGTTTTCCATCCAATAATTCATTGCATCATCAAAACTCGTATCTCCGTAAACCTCTGCGTAAAACCCTACAACTAAATTTGCAATGCAAAAAAACACAAAAAAAACATTACCCAATTTTAAACGAGACCATCTGAAATAAGTAATATATAATGATAAAACAGCAAGACTTAGAGCCCCTATGACTGTCAATGTGGGATATTCGACAACTATTATTTCACCATAGATGTTTTTTTTATTACCTAAAACATTGACTAAAAATGAAAGTACAATTATACAAACAGCATATTCTAAACCAGTAATATTTTTTAGGAATTTTTTCATTTTAAAATGCAGCACCTTCAGCCCCGCCTAAATCTTTCAGGTTAGTTTCTTCATAATCACTAATTTAAAAAAATACTACACAAAAACACAAAAGAAACTTGTAGATTTGGGCAATGATAAGAACACTTTTAAAAGGCCAAAAATGCAACAAAATGGTGTAAAAATGTGCAGTGGACGAAATGATGGAAATTGTAATAAAAGTGCTTGGCTCAAAAAAAGGATTTATATCTGTTAGGGGATGTAGCTCAGCTGGCTAGAGCGCTTGACTGGCAGTCAAGAGGTCGTGGGTTCGAGTCCCATCTTCTCCACTTCTTATTTTACGAAACATCATTAGGGGTTAAATCCCCATTTTTTGTTGAATGCCATTGTTGAGCAATTTCTGGATGTGTTTCAGCAAGTGATTTTTTGTCTTTTCGCATTTAAGAACTACCCCATAGCCGTCTGTAAAGGGACTATCTTTAAAATTTATTCCAACCTTTTTTTACATTGGACTCGATTTCATCTTGAAATATTTTTTCTATCTGTTTCTTGTCATCCGAAACCTTAATTTCTCGATTTAGTTTGCTAGCCCTTGATGGAGAATAATCAATTCCATAATAAACATACTTTGGGTAGTCTGTGCTATTTGAATTTGTTTCCCAAATAAAGAATTTCTTCACCATTTTTAACCCTTTGGTTTCCTTAACATAAACTTCTTTGTTTAGAATCTTTGATGGCTTTTTATCACTTTCATTTTCTTTTTCCTCAGCAAAAGCTATGACTCTCTCTATTTGATTTACACCAATATCACTTTGACTTATTTTTTTATCATCTCTAAATCTGACAAAAACTGGTGTAGTAAGGCTTACAGATGGTGAAAAATTTTGAACTTGATAAGTTTTATCAAATTTCAAAATATGTTTCTTAATAACTCCTGTTGATGTAGAGTTTATGATATCAGTTGATTCAACCTCAGCTATAATCTTTGGTTCTATCATTGTGAAGGGCAACTTTGAACTAGACATTTGCAACACATCTGAATTCACCTTGAGTTTTTCAAAATCTATAGCAAGTTTTTCTCTATCAGACACTGAAAATCCATTAGCAACAACTGCAACAACAAGGTAGGTGTCCTTATCAACCATAACACCAAGTAAAATTTCCTTCATCAAAGAGGGATTGTTTTGGTATCCATTAACATATCCCAGCACAGCCATATCAAAACTTAAATATTCTTTTACTTTAAAGACAGGTCCATTTTGACCCCTAACAATTAGTCCTTCCTCTTTGGTATCTCCAACTCTGGTTTTGAACTCATCTTCAATATCTTTCCTGCTTGTTAATTCAATTTCATCTAAAAAATAAACCTTGCCTTTACTTGGGAAAAGTGACTTAAGTAAGTCTTTTTTCGTGTTCCAATCATTCTCCACAAACTCCTTGCCTTTGTGATTCAAAACATCAAAAAGAGCAATTCTTATGTCGCTGTTTTTTTCACTTATTTCTCTTTTTAAATTGTATGAGCGAGTTCTTTCATTTTCTTTATGAAAATATATTTCACCAACAAAAACCCCATCATCATCTTTCAATATTTTTTCTATTTCACTAATCAGTTCTTCCCTCTCAAAAGGATTGCTGTTGTGATTTAAAATACTAATATCATTTTTTTCTTTTATGATAAAACAGAGGTGTCCATCCATTTTTGTGGAAACGTAATATTTATCCAAATCAAAAACTCGGGATAATATTTGATCACTTCGTACAGGTATATACTTACTTGCTACAGAGTTCTTGTAGTTTAATAATTTTTCAGATAATTGATTGTTAATCATACGTTTTTATATTCTTGATTTGAAAGGTGCATAATTAAGCAATAAGAGTTTCCTTTAACTTTGCCCTCTAAAAAAGCCCTGTAAGGTTTCCCGTTTTCATTCATAACCAAAGGTTCATTTCCTTTTCCTCCACCAAGCATCATAAAAGAATCTTTGTCATGTAAATCTTTTGCAATTGTAAACAAAAAGTCAAAAGTTAATCCGTTGACATGTTTCAATTCGTATTTTGAACTCAACACAATTTTATTATATAATTTTTTCTTTGGTAGATATTTACCAGTCCATTTAACAATATCTTCACCAGTTATATTTGAGCTAATATGTTTTTGTTGTTTTTCTTCCACCAACTCACCTTGAGGATTTAAAATTTGTTCACTTATGGTTACATTGTAAACAGGGTTTAACTCCTTATCAGTATAAATCTTATCCGTTTTTCCTATAAATTTCCCAAATAGTTCAAAATCCATTTCAGAGTCATCATTTAATAATTTTTCAGAAAACTTTGCATAGTCATCATCCGTTGGTTCGGATTTATTCACTAAATGCGGAATGCTATTTTCGACAGTAGATTTAAGTACTTTTTTACTTATTGGTTTCTCTCCACTTTCAAGAGCTAAATAAATTAAATTACCTGTCCTCACAGATTTAAAGTTTATATCTGCGTCTCTTTTATTGTTGTCTTGTATTCTAATGTATCGAAGCATAATTAAAGCATTGAAAAGTCTAATTCATCATCAATTTCTTCCTCCTCTTCAAGATTGATGTTTTCCTGTTCTAAGTAAGTATATTCATTTTTTTTCCCCACAGTTATAAAAAAGTGTTCACCATTAGAAATAATATATGCATCATCACCCTCGTAATCAGCCCTATAGTTAAAGACTAAAAAGTAAACCTCATCATTTGTAAAATACTTTTTCCAGTTATCAATTTGTTCGTCATCAATATCTAATTGATAGATAGACTTTACATTGACTGATAAAAACTCATCTATATCAACTTTTAAGCATTTATTTTCCAAATTAAAAATGGACTCAACTTTTTCAACCTTTTCATTATTCTGATTAAATCCAACCAACTCAGATCTGCTTACATGATGCCCCTTGCTGTTCATCAAAACTTGGGAGATTGAACCTCTTGGTAATATTTTTGAACCGAGATAAAGGTCAGATATCACACATTCATTTCCATTGTTGTCTTTTACTATTTTTTTGGATGAACCGTATAGTTTTTTTCTATCAACTTTTGTTATTCCTGACTCAAGAACTTGACCTTCTATGTTAAATTTAATTTTCCTGCCCATTCAAGTAAATATATTAAACTTAATCTAAAAAAATTGATTTTGTATTTACAATGGAAACTTTATCAACTAAAAGATGCTTTAGGTTTTTTAAACCACTTAATGAATTGAAATCAAGAATTCTAGCATTCATTTTATAGTCATTCAACCCATTGATTGAAAAAGATTCCAAAGATTGACAATTGTTCAACAAGGTGTAATCAAATGAAAAATCTTCTCGCCCATACTCATAGAACTCAAGGGTTAATTTTTTTAAACCCTTACATTTTGATAGTGCCTTTAAATCTGTTGTTGATATTTCCTTAACATGCAATTCTTCCAACTCATTCAAATGTTCAATTGCACTCAAATCATCAACTGGATGACTATCTCCCCAACTATTTTTCAAATCAATATAGAGTTTCTTAAGTTTTTTGTTCTTTTTAATAAATCCTAATGATATCTTATCATAATTCCCAATAGTTAACTTCAACTCCTTCAGATTTTCTAAGCTTTCTAAAGCCTCATAGTCTTTTATAGAATCACCATAATATCCAAACTCTATATCTAAATATTCTAAAGATTTTAGATTATTAAAAAATTTTAGACTTCCTTTTGCCGTTAGCTCCAGTTTCTTAATATTCGAGTTTATAAACCACTTATCTCTACCCTTATTTAGTTCTTGAAAAATTTCAAGGTCAATAATTAAATTATTCAAGTGCTTTAAATTATCTAGCGGAATAAAACCATCCTTAATCTCAGGTGGAATTGGAGCAAGACCAAAGGTTTTTACATTTAAATCTGTGATATTTTCAGACCGAAGCGAATCGTGAATATTTGCATCAGTTGGTGCATTTGCTATTAAACAGAAAAGAGCATAATCTAAGCTTGGTTGAGCTGGTCCAGATCCAGTGAAGAATTTATTTCTGATAATCTTGGGATAAATTTCATTTGGATTAAATTCGGGTATTTCACAACCCTCAAGTAATGTTTCAAATAATTCATCGAGATTTAGGGCATTTAACTTTGATATTGCCTCGTCAATTTTGCTGTAGTCTCTGCTTGTCAACTGCTTTTTAATTTCTGAAAATGCTTTTTTATCCTCTGTTGAGAGTTTAGGTCTATTTAAATTTTGTTGTCTTTTTGACATCTTTTCGCCATTAATGATGGATTTTAAATAGTAAAACATGGGAATCTCATGCATCTGTGAAGTGGAATTGCTAAACCTCCCTTGTTTTACTCCTTTAGTTAATAAAACCGCAATATCATCATCATCTGTTTCGGGTAATGATTCAGCCTTGAAAACAAGACTTGAGAGTTTATGAAAATAAATTTGGAGCCTGTGCTTTTTGTTGTCATCAATTTTTTCAAATGCTGATTTGTCTTCATGATTCATTCTTTCAAAATCATAATCATCTTCAACAGTAATTTTAGAGAATTCTTTTGAGCCAGCAAGAAAAATATCATTTGAAATGAGTCCATCCTTGATTTTTAAAACAACTGAAATCTTAGCATCCCTATTGTGTAGAAGTAAACCAAACTTGCTTAATTCAGGATTTTGATGATCAAAAGATTCTTGTTGAATCGTATCTCTTAAAATATCAAATAGAGATTCCCCATATATAATGTCTTTGGAAAGGTATGATGATTGAGTGTCTATTTCTAAGTAACAAAATCCATTAAATGGTTTGCTGTTTTTTAAAAAACCACCTGAATCTCCACCAATTCTATGTACGTCAGCACTCTCTAGGTCGTAACTTAACGTAGCGCCATTACTATTTAAAATATTTTCTCCCTTGGCGTCGTAGAATGCCGTTATTTTACTGAGTTTATTTTTTTCATATAAAGCTTCAAACTTTGGTTTGCCTGTTGTATAGAACTCTTTGTATAAACCATCTTTTAAACCCTCAACAATCTCACACTCACTAAAAATATGATTATCATCAGCGGAAGATCTGCGATTAAGAGTCCGGAGATTGTATGGATGTCTGTAATTATAGAAAAGTGTGCCTGTAAAAGGAAGTGCTTTGTATCTAATAACAGAATCAATCATTCGGATGTCTGATCCCGAAACTCTTGCATTTGATTGACTTTCTTTTGCTTTCAAATCACTCATTAAGTTCCCATTCCCCAAACCGAAAAAATTAAATTTCTCAATTTTTAAATCTTTTAAATCTTTTAAATCTTTCAATCCTTGTAAATCATTAATTCTACCTGATATATCAAAATTATGACCCCATCCACGTCCCGTCAGAGAATCCCAGCCTGATTTAAGAATCAAGGTTTCAAGAGAACTGCAACTCTTCAACCCAGAAAGATCTTCATCACCAGCTATAGGTATTGATAAATATTTTAAATTTTTACAGGAATGTATTCCGTCAATATTCATTTCAGGAATTATAGAGTCAATTCTCAAATCCTCCAATTCACCCAAATTTGCCAAAAAATCAATATTTTTTAATTTTCCAGATTCGTCCTCTCCATAACCCGGTTTGATGCAACTAAGTTTAAGCTTTTTTATTTTACTACATTCTGAAAGAAAATCCAAATCTGGATATCGCTCAGCAAGGAATATTAATTCTTCCAAATTTTTTAAATTGTTAAAGCAATCAGTATCATCAAGATTGTAATATCGAGCACTCCTGAATTCTAGTTTTTGAAGTTGCGTGAAATTTTCTAACCAATTAAGACTGCCTTTGACTTCTCTTACTTTTAAATGAGTAATCTTATTTCCAGAAAACACATTTGAAAGGTCGATCCCACTTTCTTTTTCAGAGTCTCTATCTTCATAGCAAGCAGTTTTGATATTGAATTTTTTAAAATCAATTGAAAGAGATTTTAGATTATAAAATTTACTAACTGAAACGAAATTTTGAATCGTTGTGCTATACTCAAAAGAGTTAAAATCAAACATGTCAAAATCAAGAGAAGTTATATTTTCCTTGTCAATTGATTCGTCCACTTTGGCCCCCTTTGGTGCATCTGCGATGAGGTTTAATAAAGCATAGTCTAAAAATGGTTGAGCTGGACCAGAGCCAGTAAACATTTTAGGTCTTTCTAATTTTCCATCGTCCATTATTTTGCATCCAAATAAAAGAGTTTCATAAACCTCTGTTTTAGCAAGTGATAGTAATAATTCCACACCCAAATCAATTTGTTCTAAATCCCTTGATATTAATAATTTTTTAATCTTGGAAATAGTTTTTTTATCATCTGCTGTTAACTCAATTCCAAGTGAACTTGCGGCTTGTGTTGCAACACTCACTCTTTTTGTCGTAGATTTTATTTCATTAAACGGAGAGTGGTTCTCTATGTCAAAAGAACTAGCATCTTGAAAAATTGTTTTAGAGAACTTTATACTTTCGTTCAATTTCCATGAACTTATATCTTGATTGAATGCTTTTGCTCCTCTAAATAATCCATTCACTTTCTTTACGTTAGAAACATCCCACCCAGAAATATCTTGATTAAATGCTGATGCTTCTCTAAACATGTTTAAAAAATTAGTGGCCTTTGATGTATTCCATTTGCCAATATTTTGATTGAAAGAAGAAGCTCCATAAAATGTGTTTTCAAAGGATGTTACATTTGATGTATTCCAATTAGAAATGTCCTGATTGAATGATTCTGCTCCTTCAAAGAGGGATTTCATAGAATCAACATTTTCAACATCCCAGCTGTCTAAGGGTTGGTTGAAAGATGAGGCCCCTTTAAAAAGTCCTGTCAGTGAACCGCGAAGCCTCCATCCGCTCAAATCACCGTTAAAGGCTTTTGCATTTTCAAATAGAGAAAACATTCTTGGGCTGTAAAACCAATCATTTCCAGGTTGACCACTTCCAATTTTCCAGTTTTTTAGAGATTGATTGAAAGATGAGGCCCCTTTGAACATTCCCAGCATATTACCACACCTTGACATATTCCAGTTCTCAATTGGTTGATTAAATGATTCAGCTCCTTCAAACATATTTGAAAAATTATCTAAAACTGCAGTATTCCAGTCCCCAATCGGTTGATTGAATGCTTTGGCTCCATAAAACATTTCCATTGTAGCTGTCACTTTACTAACATCCCAATTCCCAATTGGTTGGTTGAACTTTTCACAACACTTAAACATTTCGGACATGGACTTAACTCTTCCTGTGTCCCAATTAGAAATATCTTCATTAAAGTCTTTTTGGTATGAAAACAAACTATTCATGGTGGTGAGTTTAGAAGTAACAATCCTGTTTAGTGGAAAATCTTTACCTTTTGAAGTACTCCTTTTGTTGATTATTGCTCGTAATTCATAGGCATCTACAGCTACGTAATATTTTTCTCCATTTAATTCATAAACCTCACCTGCTTTTGCTCCTTTGGCACCACTTACAGCTTTCACTGTAACACCATTGTCATCTAAATAAATCATATAATAAATTTTTAATTAGTCATTTTAACAACCCTTCCAAATTTAAGATGAGGGCCTATTTTACCATCTTTTGTTATACACCAAAAAACTTTACAAGGTGGCTTTGTTCTTGGTTCAGGTGCATATCCATCTGTCAAATATATGCAACCATCATATCTTTCAAATCTATTTTTTTTAATATGTTCAAATACTGGGTCAAAAGAAGTTCCCCCACCACCATGAATGAATTCAGGTATACGCCCATTATACGAATATTTCTTTTGAATCTCAGCATCACACTCAAGGACATCTACTTCTGCTCCAAATTTCCACATGCTGTGTATTTCGCCAAAAAAAGTATTAAAATCATCTATGTTAATTGAACCAGAAGTGTCAATTGCAACAGCTAGTTTTTGAAATCTTTTGATTTTGATACCCGGTCGGGTTCCAAATCTTTTACTAAATCTTTTCATCGTATGATAAACTCTTGTTCTTCTGCTGGTTGATGAAAAAAGTTTTAAGGCTCTTTTCCAATTTATTTTTGGATTTCGTTTTTCAATAATATTTTTTATCAAGGATTTAATTCCTAGTGGAATTGTACCATGGTCTTTAATAGGTGTTCTATCCCTTGCTTGAATAATCATTCTGTCAACCTCTGTTTCCACTACTTCCATACTAAAGTTTTCATTTTCCCCCCACATTCTATGATCACTGTGTGTACCTTTCTCAAAGATTTCGTCTAATCTTTTTCTGTAATCTGAATCTTTTGATGCATTTTGTTTTAAATTTTCATAATACCATTCCACAGATTTATCCTTTGGAAGTTTTAATTCAGGAAATGAATCTAAAGTAACTGCTGAGTCCGGTAGTTTCCAAGGGTCAATCAATTGGTTAACAACAATATCAGCAGCAACATTAAAAAGCTGGTTGTCATAGCTTTTTGTTTTCATTCTGAATAAGTGTTTGAATATTATATGAAGTGTTTCATGTTTAATTACAGCAACTCTTTCATTCACTGATTTCAATTCTTTTAGAAAGAAATTTTCATTTACATATAAGGCAATTTTCCCTGTTTTAAATCCGACAGCTGCTGTTGGTACTTTGTCAGTAACTTCTCTAATTATACCACTTAAAAAATGTGCATAAAAAGGTTCTTTTAAAAGCATCTTGATTATACACCTTGATATTTCCTCGTTAATGTCCTTACTCAAAATAAGTTATTCTTTTCTTAGTCCCTCCATTATAGGTTTTATTAATGAAGAAATACCTTCTGTATTTTGAAGATTATGTTTATCAACCCTTAAAAACGATAGATTGGCAAGTTTTGTTAATGAATCTAAACTTTTAATGTTTGGACATCCACTAATTGTCACAATTTCTAATGAACCAATTTGACCTATCTCATCTATGTTTTCTAGTTGAGGATTATCATTCAGGTTAACATTCTTCAATGACGGAAGATCCTTTAAACCATTTGTTGAGTTTACACCACAATTATTAACTTGAACACCTGAGAGCTTTTTAAAACCTGAAACATGACTCAAGTCTGTAAGACTTTTACAATTTCTCATGCCAAGAAGTTCCAGATTATCCAGACCTTCAATTCCAGATAGGTTTTTCAACTCGGAATTCTCATTGAATAGTAAGGTTTTTAAATTTTTCAATCTAGATAAATCAGAGACAGTAGAAATATTAGTCTTTGTAACCTTAAGTTTTTCTAGATTACTAAATCCTGATACGCATAAGAGAGAAGTTATATTAGACCCAGTCAGTGTTTTTTCTTTGAAGCTCGCTTTGATTTCCTTTGCAATCTTACATGAATCTGGTGCGATCGAAATTAAACCTTCGAGAGCAAAATCTCTAAACTCTTTTGTTTTGTCATTTCCTAAAAACTTGCTGTTTGTAACAATTTTATTGTTTAAAAATTTAACACCTTCTAGCAAATAGTCAAAGATATCTTTATCAGAAATAGAATTTGCCAATTCTAAACCCAATTCAATATCACTGTAATCATCTGAAAGCAATAGCTTTTCTAGTTTTTCAGATGTAATTTTATCTTCAGAATCTAATTTGACTTCTGAAATATTCTTTTTAAATTTTGATAAGTACTCATTAGTTTTTTCAAATGAGTCCATTAATAAGAATCTTGGTTTAGGTTTGACTTTATAACATTTCTTTAAGATTAATACATCAATCAAACTGAGAGAAGATAAACTCTCCACACTTTCAAGATTAGCACAATCAGTAAAATCACAGCATTGCAAAAGCGGAAATTCAGCGAGATAGTCAATTTTTTTAATGCTTGGACAACCATTGATTACAAGCAATTGAATCCCCGAATTTTTTAAGCCTTTAACAGATTCTAGATTTGGACAGTCATTAATTTTAAATTCATTTAAAGTTGGGTCGCTCCAACTTCTGTTGGGATAATAATCCCTACTAACCTCACTAAAATACTTTGCTCCATAAAGATTTCCATAACCAACCTTTTCTACAGCTTTACGAAATTCTGGAGACACAACCATGCGAAAAGGATCATTTTGTGATGCAGTATTGCCATCCCACTCTGGTGTTTCTTCATCCCATTTTGTCTTATTGTTCCTAAATATTTTCTTACAATTAATCAAAGAATCTAGATTCGAAATCCCACTGTTAGAAACTGTAATTGCTCTTAAATCCTTACAGTTTTCGATTCCTTTTAGATTCAGAAGTGATGGACAATCGTTTAGTATAATCTCTTTTAATTTCAATGAATTTTTTATTCCTTCTATATTCTCCAAGTCTTTGCAATGACCAGCGTTTACGCCATAAATATTTTTTGCATTAATTAAACCATCAAGATTTTTAACTAGAGTACGCTCCAAATTTATTCCGTGAAGATTGGCGCAGTTTTCTAAACCTTCTAATGATTTTACAGAAGTAAAAGAAACATCAATTAATTTGATATTTGTTAATTTACCTAAGGGAGTAATATCGGACAAATTATCTGAGCTTCTTAACTCAATAAACTCTAAATTAGTAGATGAAGTGAGTCCTGAAATATCAGTAAGGTTGTTTTCCTGCAATTTCACATAATTTAAATTTTCCAGAGTGATTAAATCATTGACATTATCAATGCCTAAATCCCACATATAGAGAAATTTTAAATTCTTCAAAAAACTCAACCCTTTAATGGAGAAATCAGATCCACCTGAAAAACCAAACCCCCTACTTATTTTTACTGTTTCTAGGCTTGTTAAATTGGATAAAAAGTCCAGTCCCTGCATTTTTTTCGGTTCAGTTTTTTCTTCAGGATCGTCAGTATATCTAGCTGAGTTGCTATTGGGAAGGGTAAAAATTATTCTTTTAAGTTTTTTAAAAGCCCATTTCTTTTCATGATTTGGCAGAGTATAACCTCGATCCAGTTCAAGATCTTCAATCGGTAAATTATAAATTTCCTCAAACCCAACGATTTCTTTATAATTTTCAACTCGTAATACTTTAAGATTGGAGAAATTTGATAAATATTTGAGGAAGACTTTTGATCGAACATAAGAATACCCGCTTTTAATTTCACCCTCTATAATTAGATTTTGTACGGAGTCTCTTATTTCATATCCTTTTGAGCCTTTAGGAGAAAAGTTTAACAAACCAAGAATTGCAGTTTGAAAATAATGTTCATCTGGTCCAGCCCCTTTCCAATCATGTTTAAATTTGACTCCTCTTTCTATTTCAACATTGCCCAATAATTCATCAAAAATCTTGGGGTTGTTAATTGACCTAACCAATTCTATCCCCATTTCAATTTTTTCGAAATCACGAGTCCGAATCAGTTTCTTTATTTTGGCAATGTTTTGTTTTTCGTCTTTTGAAAGCATAATTGTTGATTTAAAGGGTTGATAATAGTTTACTTGCTAATTTTTTGTCCCTTGTCATTTCTTTAATTTCATCCCCACCATGCTTTTGTAAATCCATGTATAAACTCATGAGCAGGTCATTTGGGATTGTGTCTAGAAGCAAGAATTCAACTAAATTTTTTCCATGATTTTTCTCTTGAGTGTAATTGTCAGAAATTAGCTTCAAGTACAATCTTGCACACATCGTTGACAAACGATCTACTCTCTTCGCCCCAGAGTCATCAACAGAAATATCTTTAATTTTCTTTGCTACTTTTTTAAAATCTTCAGTATCTAGAATTTCTTCGGGATCTATAAGTTGCGTCAATTCATCGTTAATAAAGGCGATGAATGAAGAAACTGTTACCTCATCCAATGAACTTAAAGCTAGAGCTTCAACCAGTTGTAGGTTTCCCTTTAGGTCATCAATTGATGCAATTTGTTCAAAAAACTGAGTTAAACTTCTAGGGGTTGTTCTTTCTGAGTTTACAAGTTCGGGATAAGTTAATACAAAGGAAATTCCTCTTTCATCAACATTGGCGGAATAGGCCCATTGAGCCCATATTTTGGCATCAAACTTTAATGTTGCGTGTAACATTCTTGTAAGCATTGCTCCATCCATTGGAGTAACTGAATAGTCTCCGCCCTCAGGATTTGCAGTAGCAACAATCTGCCATTTTGGGGGTAATTTCCAGGATGTTAATTCAAAGTTTTGCAACAATTGCATACAACCTCTCAATATTCTATCATCGGCTCTGTTTATGTCGTCTAACAACAATATTCCTGGACCATCTTCTCTTGGAACCCAGTCAGGTGGACTGTAAACAGTATATTCATCACCTGAAATTGTTTCATCAGGGTCAACAACATTAGGCATACCATGCAAATCGCCCATCTCTTCAAATTGTGCAGGGGCTATATAAGAAAACTTCCATTTTTTTTCTCTTGCATAGTCTCTTACTATTTGGGTCTTACCTAATCCATGTGTACCCCATATACAAACAGCGGTTCCTCTTTTATTCTCTTTGCTTAAGTCATTATTTCTTTGAAATATGTGAGATAAAATTTCTTTAATTTCTTCGCTGTTTCCTTTTTTACCAAACTCTATAAATTCTATTGACATTTAATTATTATATTTTTAAAAATTAAGAAAATTGAGGTAAACCATCAAGTATTTGCTACTAATTATCCAAAATTATTTTTAGTAAATTGTATAAGAAATTAAAACCAAATCCATGAGTAAAGAGAGTCTAAAAGATAAAGCAGTTGTCATTTCAGGTGTTTTTGAAAAATTTTCAAGAAAAGAATTAAAGGACATAATTGATGAAGCAGGGGGAAAAGCATCATCTTCAATTTCCAAAAATACATCATTTGTGTTAGCAGGAGATAAAATGGGACCCTCCAAAAAAGAAAAAGCGGAGGAATTAAATATTGAAATCATTAGTGAAGTAGAATTCATCAACCGGTTTTTGGACTCATCAGAAAATAGTGAAGAGAGATTTAATATCACAGAGTTAGGATTAGAGCAAATTACTTATGCCGATTTATTAGGACTCTATAATGAGAATGATATTGCGGATATTAAGAAAGAGATAGCTTCTTCAGGAAGTTATGATGATGATGTTTTTGAGTTTTACAAAGATGATGAATCAGGCAATATAGATGTCACATTAATGATGGGTTCATTTGAAATCATTGATCATATCAATTCTATGAAAATCTGTGAAAACGATCCATATATAATGATAGTTAAGGATTCATGGTCAGGTGAGAACGAAGAAGGAGAAGAGGTCGGGTATGTATCTTTTGAAGCTTTATATGCTGATGAAGAACCGCCAACTTTGAAAGGGGGAGAATACGACAAAAAATCTTTTATGAGTAATGAGGAACTCGATGAATTCAACCGTTTGTCTGAAAATGAGAGTATATATATGGATGATTGCAAATATCAAGAATTTCATTTCTTAAGAGAGAGTGAATACAATCCCAAAGAATGGATAAAAAAATGGCTTTCGGAGGACTACGGTCACAACAATCACACTGTTAGCGGGAAAAACTAAAGACTTACCCGATAATCTACTGTGATATCATTTCAGAATAATGATATATTTTATGACCTTTGATGCTTTTTTTTGATTCAATTAACATTGACTTTGCGACATCAACTGCTTTAATAGGTTTGTAATCGGATCTCATTAAAAAAGACACTAACGGCATAAATTTTTGTGCTATCATTTCTCCGAATCTAAACTCATTTCTTTTTCCCAAGAGAAGCGATGGCCTAAATATCAAGCAAGATTTTAAACCGAGCTGTAAAATTGAGTTTTCAATTTCACCTTTAAGTTTTAAATAAAAGTTTCTACTCTTTTCATTTGCGCCAGCTGATGAAACAAAACAAAAACAAGATGCTGAATTAGTTTTACAAGCCATAGCGATATTTAAAAGAATATCGTAATCAACTTTTCGATATTCAGTCTTATCAAAGTTCACTTTTGATTGAGTTGTGCCTATTGACGCAATCACTACATCATTCTTTTTTATAATTTTTTTGTAGTCCTGAACATTTGTAAAATCGATTGTGTAGTTTTTTATTTTTTTTGATTGAATGCCAATCTTTCCTCTTGCTATGACATTTATAACCTTATAATAATCATCATTAATCAAAAGCCTCAAAATCTCTCCACCAATCATTCCTGTAGCACCAAATAAAGTAACCGTCTTGTTCATAGATTTAACGTAAATTTACATTTTTAGGGATACTTATTTATGAAGCCAAAACATAAAAAAAATCTTTTAGCATTTTTAGGAATTATGTTATTCAGTTCGGGTTTATGCGTTTTTGGTGAAGCTGTAATGTACAAATACGAATCTAATGACTGGTTTTTTATTGGTACTGTTTCTTTAGTATTGATTAACTCAGGTCTAATTTTGATAATTAGTAATAAGTAAACCTTCTAATTCTAGAAGGGAAGAAGTTCGTTTTTGTTTACCTCCCCCTTAATTTTTAAATAATCACTATACTTGTACCTTTTACCGCGGAAGTAAATTGAGTGAACCACTGGAATCTCAATTTTTGTTAATGCTTTATCTCTCTTACTTAGTCTCATAAAAATTAAGTGGAAATTTCAAGATAATAATTTTTTATTAAAAGCGGACTACTAAAATAAAAAATCTATGTCTGTGTAAAAGGCAATGGAAGTTTGACCATTATCTAAAATAAAACCAGGTTCCAGAGATGTTTTCCCTGATTTTATATCAATATTAATGGAAGCAGACTTTAAGTCATCGGACAATTCGATTTTATATTCTTTATCTCCTATTTTAATAAATGCAGATGCAATGTTCATACTTTTGCCTTTTGATTTTTGGTCCCAGTATTTTTTTGCAGGAATATAGTCATTGATACTATCTCTTAAATTTAAATTACTTTCTTTTGGCCAACGTCTTAATATTATCCTATATTCTCCTGATTTTTTGAAATGGACGTTGAATTTTCCTAACTCATATGGAATACCTCTTCTAATTACAGATTGATCCCATGCTGTAATTGAGTTTACTTGGACATCGTGAGCAGTTATTGTATTTGTAATATTTGGAAATATATCGATATATGAATATTTAAACTCCTTTGAGGCGTCTTCCCACCAATCATCATAAAATTTTTGCATTTCATTTGCAATATCTTTGTTTTCGTTTATAATATTATTTTTCTGTCCAGGATCTGTCTCTATGTTATATAGTTCATTCCCATTAACCAATCTCCAATTCCCATACATGACACAGCTTTTCTTTCCTTTTTCTGGCCATAAATTTCTTTGAGTATCAGTAACCAACATTCTATCTGCTTCACTTTTGTTAATTACGTGCTTGCTTAGGTCAGTTCCATCAATCTTTTTTGTTGAATTGAAAGCAATTTTTGCAAAACTTAGCAATGTTGGCAGCATATCAACATGAGCTGACAATCCAGAGTAGTTATGACCACCAAAGAGACCTCCTTTTTTCCATTTGATAATAAATGGTACACGATGACCTCCATCATATTCACTTGTTTTGGTACCTCTCATTCCCGCATTGAACCCTAACCATTTTTTGTCTTTTCTAGAATACTTGTAACCATTTGAAGTCCCATTATCAGTTGTAAATATTATTATTGTATTATCTAATATTCCTAAACTTTCTACGTGTTGATGCAGTCTACCAAAGTTGTCATCAATGTTAGTGATCATTCCATAAAATCTTTTTTGGCTTTCCAACAAATCAATTTCATTTTCATACAACTCATAATATTCTTTTGGAACATTAAACGGGCTATGTGGCGCATTTAGACTTAAAAAACATAAAAAGGGATTTTCTTTGTTTTTATTTATAAATGAAATGGCTTCATCAAAAAATACATCAGTACAATATCCATTACTTTCCTCTGGTTCACCATTTCGAAAGTAAATATCATCCTGGTAGTCATTATTCCAATAATCTGGTGTTTGACCAACACCCCCTCCTTTGTGGTAAAATGTCTCTTTAAAACCTCTTTGCTCTGGTAAAAAAGAGTAGTTATCTCCCAAGTGCCATTTTCCAAACAATCCTGTTTTATAACCAGCATCTAAGAAAATATCACCCAATGTAACTTCGTCCTGATTAAGTAGTGAGCAACCTGCATTTGTGTGCCATACACCATTTCTTAAACAATTTCTTCCAGTAATAAATCCAGCTCTAGTGGGAGAACATGTTGTGCCTACATGATAGTTGGTAAAATTGATTGATTCTGATGCAAATTGATTAAGGTTTGGGGTTTTAATTATTTCATTACCATTAAAACCAAGATCTCCATAACCTTGATCATCAGTCATGACAATTATAATATTTGGTTTTTCATTTATAGATTTTGAACAGGAAATTAATACTGCAAAGGCGAAAAACGATAAAAGGATTTTAACAATAGTCCGGGCTTGTTTTTTCATACAATCAATAGGGGATTTAAATTACTCACTTTTGATTCCAAAACTTGAATGGGTCACCAACCTTTTTCATTTCTGAGAATAGCAATTTCTCCATTTTTTGTAATCTGGATTTATATTTAGGATTTTCGGCTAGATTGACTTGGTTTTTTTTCGGTATATTTTTGGTTATTGAAATCACACTTTCATTTTGGTGTTCGATTAAAAGTTCATTTGGATTTTGTTTTAAATTAAAAAGCTGATTTACTTGTACTTTTCTTGGCATTGTAAAAGCTCCGTCCATTACATCATATTTAATTAATTTCCACTTACCCTTTTTGATTGATCTCATGCCTGGTTTGAAACCACCTGAATATGCACCATATAATACATTTCTAATTTTATTCTTTTTTCCTTCCAAAACTTTTTTAAAACTTACACCATCAATAGTTTCTGGAATTGTGATACCAGCAATCTCACAAAGAGTAGGCAAAACATCAAGCAAATAAATATTCCCTTTTGCTTCTGTGTTTTTTTTGATTTCAGGACCTGAAACAATAAATGGTATTTTCCAACTGTGTTCATAAAGATTTTGTTTGCCCATCAAACCATGTTTCCCGATTGCAATTCCATGATCAGATGTAAAAAATATATACGTATTTTCATATTCCCCAGTCTCTTTTAGAACTTCCAGCACTCTCCCAATTTGAAAATCCATATCCTCAATGCAAGCAAAGTCTTTCCCTTTTTCATTACGAATGGTTAATTCAGATCTACTCAAGTATACACCCTCAACGGAATTTTCGTCTCTGATATCTGGATCGCCGTAAGGAAAGGGATGTGATGGCAAATAATTAATTGGAACCACAGGAGATTTAGAATTAATACTTTTTGGGGGGTCAGGATTAGACGCTCCGTATTTTTCTAATAGTTCTTTTTTCCCTCTTCTTGGATCATGCGGGTGAGAAAATCCTAAAAAGACCATGAATGGTTTTTTGTTTGCTTCTTTTTTTCGTTTTTCAAAATATTCGATGACCTTATCAGCATGCCATTTATTTCCATCAAAGTCATTATTTTCCCGATTGGTTTTGTCGTATCTCTCATCAAATAATAAGTTTGCTCCTTCGTAACTGTTCCCTCTTTTAGAGGTTCTAAATGTGTAATATCCAGATCTTCTAAAAATTGCAGGCATGCTATAAAACGAAGGATCTTTAGAATTGATTTTTTTATAATTTTTTTCAACATCATGAATGTAATTTAAGGGTGGGTAATTCACATTATAGCCTTCAGTTTCCCATAAATTTCTTCCAGTCATAAGCATAATTCTTGATGGGGTACAAACAGCTGCCCTATATGAACCCATGTGATAAGCTGAAGTTAGAGAGATTCCATCTTCTGATATCTTGTCAATTACTGGTGTATCACATGATTCATCGCCATAAAAGCCAAGGGTTTCAGCATCCTGATCATCAGAAATTATAAATAAAATATTAGGTCTTTTTTCAGTTTGACAGAAAACTAAAAAGCAAATGAAAAGATTAAATATTCCTAATATTACTTTCATTTTTGGTATTCTATAACCACTGCTATATGAGCTTTAAACTCTGAGATATTCACAAAATTTTTCCCATTAATTTTCTTAACCTTTAGTTTTTTGTTGCCAGGAATTGTATATACATTTTTTATCTTCTCGTCAAAATTTAATTGAACAGTTGTATTATATATTGGCACTAAGTCTTCAATAACTTGTGCTCTTCCTCTTTGAATAGGGGTGGCATATAATAAGTGAGCTACATATCTATTATGTTCAGGTTGATGTAATAAATTAATCCTTCCGGAACTTTGCAAATTGGTACTGACCATTGGATTTGTATGTATCAAGTCCAGTACACTTTTGAATAAATCTCTATGAATTCTGGCTCCAGAACTGAAATACATAATATCTAAATTATGTGCTACATATATAATATTGTTTTTCTGAAAAACAGCAGCATGCTCAGAATTTTCTAATTTGTTTGGAGTATTTTGATGAGAAGAAAAGCTTGATGGAGTCCTACTAAAATAAGGTTCTTTAATGGATGCTAAAATTTCTGCATCATTGGCTTTGAAACGAAGAGCTGCATTGTAATTTAAGAAAGGGCTTTCAACCAGATTTTCATTTTTAAGTTTTTTACTAATTACTGTGTAATCTATGTCAAAATTAGGTTGGCCCAAATACTCAGCGCCAATGTCAAACCATAAATCTTTATTAGATTTTAGAATTGATTTCCCCATAATTAAAAGTTTTCCTCCTCGCTTAGTAAACGAATTTAATCGATTAACAATTTTTTGATTTAATTGAGTGGCTGACGGAATTATAATTGTTTCTAGTTGTGACCAATCATTCATTCTATTGATCACATTAAAATTTACTTGATTTTCTAGCAGCATTCTTGCAGTTCCTTCACCACTTCTTGCATTTAGAGGGCTGTAGTAACCAATTCTAGAAACGTGTTTTCCACCAATACCATAATCCTCAATCTTTTCAACATAATCGAAAGCATAACCAATATTTTTATAAGTATCCATATCCATTAAACCAGATGGATGTAGTTGATCACCAATATTAACATTAGCTCCAAAAGCAACCATTGATGCAGCTTCATACAATAGAGCATCTCTGTGTTTAAACCCACCAAACTCTCCCCAAGCTGAATGAAATTTACCACTCATTGCAACTATCTGTTTACCATCTGAAGCAAAGAATTTTGACCTAAAAGGGAAAATATCATAACCGTCCCATGTAGTGGGGAGATCTTCTAAATCTTGTTTTGTGTTGTAATCAAATAAATTGTATTTCAAATTATTCATTGCATAAGGACTCCCAGTAATTTTTGTAATTCCATTATAATAAATCGGAATATTGGGTTTATGACTATGAATAAGTTTATTACATCTTTCCATAAATGATTTCATTTGATTGATAGAATAATTTAAAACTTCCTTATCATCATTGATATCTATTCCATCTTCAATCATTAAATTTTTATTTGCCTCGCTGTAGTTTGGAAATGCTTGCAATATGTCAAACCAAAAACCATCAATATCATAATTCATACATATTTCTTCAACCTGTTTCAATATAAATTCATCATAACCATTGCTTGGTGCTAATAGTCGCCATGTGAAATTGGGAAGCCTATCATTTGGCCCTAATTTTTTTAAAATCTCTAATTTATTTGTTGTTCCGTTCTTGTCTTTTAATATCCATTCAGGATGATCATCTGCATCTTTTTGAGACCATCCAACAGTAAAATAGACTTGTGCTGTCACGCCCATTTCATGACAAGCCTCAATTTGTTCTTTAAGTAAATCAAACTTTAGATGTGGATGTCTGGTTCCTATTTTGGTATTGTAGTATGAGTAACCATGGTGACCTTTGCCAAAAATATTTATTGAATTTACATTACCAATTTTCAAAGCTTTTTTAAATTGTTCTTTTGAAAAGTTTTCACCAATATTCTCAATTAATCCTGATGTGTGAAAATCAAGATGAATTTGTCGGGAACCTTCCTTAATTATTTGTCCAAAAGAAAGTATTGGGATAAGTAATAATAAGGTTAGTTTTTTCATTTTTTAGTGATTAAATGTGAAAATTTTTATTCGATTTTTACCCTTCTTTAATTTTTCAAAAGGCCCAACAGTTGGGTTATAATTTCTCTTTTGACCATTAATGTCAACATCTATTGATACTGATGAAGAGTCATTGTTTTCAAATGCTTCTTCAGATTGGAACGCAGTACCCATCACTTTGGTTGTTACAAGTCCAGTATTCATTTCTTTGAAACTATTATCAATTTCAAGGTTTATAAACAATGCATCACCCTCTCTATCAATAGAGATTTTAGGAGAATAGGTTCTACTTTCTAAACTAAACTCTTCTCTATTAAAAGGAAGAGCTTTATTATAATATAAATTTGAACTAATATAAACTGGAAGTTTATGGTTTGCATAATCATCAGGTCTGTTTCCTTTATACCAATAGTCTGTTGATAAAGGGTGTTCGTTATATGCATCCAGACCCGAATGAACTTTATCATATGACGGGCCTCTGTAGGGTTTTAGATTATGATTGAAAGTTAGAATGTTATTAAAATATCTATCGTCACCTGTTAGTATAGTCATTAGCCCCTTAACACTTGTCGAATGAGCAAAGTGGTAGGGAGTAAATCTATTTGGAACAGGTCTAAGTATAATTTTCCCCGTTATTAAGTTATGCACATGAGCAGTGCCTTGAGAGGCATTTAATATTGAAGTTTCCGATAACATGATATTATTGTCTACGATCATTGGTCCATGGTTGACCTCATTGAAAAAGTCTTCTTGTTCATTGTTATAAAAAACATTTCCTGAAACGCGAGTTCCTTGAGATTGCCAATCAAGCCATATACCTCTGTAGTTATCATGTATTAAATTATTTTTGATAAGAGCATCAATTGGAGCATGCAGTTTTATACCGCCTGTTTCATATCCAAAAAATTGCTTCTTTACATGAATATTGTAAATATGGTTGTTGTATATTTTAGTAGCGATTCCCCCTAAATGTCCACTAATTCCAGTTTGTTCACAGTTCGTAATCGTATTATTTCTTATTATATGTGATCCAATTGTTTCCATAGACCAACCCAATTCCAGAGCCTTAAAAACAACATCTCTTTCCCTTTGTGTACCATGCTTAACCTTTAAATTTGTCCACTCATTATGTCCACTGGCTCTCTCTTTTCCTACACTTATTCCAGTACACTTAGAGTCTGTTATAAAGTTGTTTTCGATAATCCAACCTTTACTCCAATAGGGACCTATCAATCCAACTTGCTCTGCAGTAGGGGGTGACCATTGAGTGGCAGCATGAGCCATTTTAAATCCACGAACAGTAATATAGTTGATTCCAGTTTTTTTTGGAAAAAAAACTGCTGGTCTAACATTTATTTCAACGGTCTCAACATTTGGATTTAGACCCTTAAAGTTTGCATAGATAATGGTCTTTTTATCATCACTTTTACAATACCATTGGTATTTGGAAGCCTCTCGGTCAGTTGCCCTCTTCATTGGTTTTTCTTCCACAAGTTTATGAACGGAATCATTTTCATATAATGCATTTCCGTTCAAGTATACTTCACCCAGGTGATGATCTCTTCCATAGTCATTTATTAACCAATCACCTTCTACAATTTCTTGATACGGGTTAAAGTCTCCAAATATTTGATTGTCTAGTTCAACCATCCAAATATTTCCGTCATATTTTTTCCAACCCTTTATTATTTCAGAGCCTTTGATCCAAACTTCTTCATCTTCTGCAGCTTGATATACTATTCTTTTGGTATTACTTGCACCTCCATATGATGGGTCAATCCTTTCTCGGTATATGCCTTCGTGTACAGTTATAAGGGAACCTGGTAATGCAATTTTTGCAGCTTTTGATATCGTTAAAAAAGGCTTGTCCTTAGTACCAGGATTAGAATCATCTCCACTTTTTGCTACATGATAATCTTGAGTAAGTATAAGGTTTGAAAAAAATAATATGAATATGTATAAAATATTTTTCATAATTATTCTTGAATAGCTACTCCATCAGCCAAAAATGATAATGTGATTTTTGGCTTTTTGATTTTCATAATTTCCTCATTCTTTTTACCCGCATCTTCGGCATAATGTCGTAATTGAGCAACACTTAACGTATCAACCGAAAGAAAGCCATTAATAATTGCTGAACTCCCCTCTACACCTTGTTTAGGGACAAAAAATCCGTAATCCTTAAACCTAACAAGAACAGTATCATTTGCAACCAGCATATTCATCCAGCAACCTTTCATAGGACAGGTTGATATAATTTCCCCCTTAACTTTGATTCTACTTAAAGATGGCTTCAATGAAATGTCAACATTTTCGGGATCAAAACTAAATTCTTCTCCGTAGAATTTGCTTCCATCATTTTGAGAATAAATAGAGATTAATGATAAAACAAAAAAGAGATTCAGAAAAGCTCTGAAGTTCATTCTAAATGTTTTAATTCATTAATCTAAAACTGGTTTGGTAAATTGATTAACAAATACAATTTTACCTCCAGAAATTCTGTAAGCTTCTTGATACCTCATCCTTACTGGCCCATCAGCTGTATCGTAAGTAACGGCATCCCAATTTATCACCCATTCATGACCCTCTTCAGAGATAATAGGGAAATTTACACCCAAATTGTAATCTCTTAAATTGGCATCTTTGTAACCCTCAAGAAGTTCTTTAAAGTTATCAATTCCACTTACCCTTGAACCATCACCCATCGACATTACAATTGTATCAGAAATGAATTCTGTTACTCTGTCAAATTCACCATTAAGAAGTGTTTTGTGTAAATTCTGAATTAGTAGTACGTTTTCCTGATTACCCATTTTCCAATCTTTTTGATAACTAGGTTCAAATGGGAAATCTAGTTGAGTTTGAGGCTCTTGCTTATTTGTAGTTTCACAGGAGATTAGAACTAAAATCAACAATAAAAATATTTTTTTCATAAATAAATTTTTTAAATTAACTTAATTAAATATAGGTTAGAATAGATAATTATGAAAACGATTTTCAAAATATTAATCCTGGTTGTTTCTCTAGCTGTTTTAAGTGCATGGACTTGGAGATTGAATATGCCTTCATTATATAGAGGAGGAGATGCTTTAAATATGATTGAGGAGTTTCAGGCCTATGGTCTTAACCAAACAACAATGGTTGTAGTTGGGATATTTAAAGTTACATGTGCAATTATACTCTTGATTGGTTTAAAGGTTAGAAGATTTGTAACCCCTGCTGCATTTATTATGGGTCTATTCATGGTAGCTGCTGTCTATTTTCATGTAAGTATTAGTGACCCTATAGTTCCAACATTACCCTCCGCAATAATGCTAATTTCATGTGCTACCATAATTGCTCTTGATAAAAAAACAGAAGAAGGCTAATATTATTTTAATCCTTCTGCAAATCCTCTGTGAGCAATCTTATAGTTATAGTTTTTATCCATTAATAATGGGTATTCATTTTGGTTATTGTGATGATTTAATAACCAGCTATCATCATCTTTAATACCCCACATTGTGATTCCAAATTTCTGGTTGTTTGGAATGTTTGAATAAATTGTAACAATATCTTTAAAACGAAGTTCTTGAGTTCTTGCTCTCTCATATGTTAAAGTTGTGATTGCCCTATCCTTATTAACTGTAATATCTAGTTCAGAGAAGTGTACCAACAAACCAAGATTTATAATTGACTGTACATTTGCTTCAATAATACTAATGGAGGGATTTAAATAATCGGTATGCATCTGAAGACCTATTCCATCGATAGGAATATTTCTGGATTTAAAATCATTAACTAATGATATTACATTTTGTGTTTTATTGGAATTACTTTCTAGACTGTAGTCATTGTAAAATAACTTAACATTTGGATCGGCCTCTCTAGCCCATCTAAAACACTTTTCAACATAATCGCTACCTAACTTTTTTCTAAAAATTGCATTTTCAGCTCCAGTTGTAAATGCCTCATTAACAACATCCCATCCAGCAACAACTGAAACCTCCTGACCATTAATTGTGGTTTTTTCTTTAGCAAAATGTGTTACAGTTGCTTTAATATAATTTTCAATTAATTCTTCAAACTCTTCGTCCGAACCCTGAAAACTTTGAAGCCAATCAGGAATTGACTCGTGCCATATCAAGGCATGCCCAAAAACTCTGATGTTATTATTTTTCGCAAAGTTAACTATCGTATTTCCATGTGAAAAGTTATAGTTATCAGGACCATTAAAAATACTTCTCATCTTCATTTGCCACTCAGCAGTTATACTGTTAAAATCTTTTTTTAAAATGTCTGTAAATTGTGAATTATTCAACCTATTTACAGAAACAACATTACCAATAGGAAAATTTGCTATATCCTTTAAATAATTTTCTGGTTGGTATGTTATACTATTGGTAATATTTCCATTACCACTTCCATTATTATTGTCAGTCAAATCAGAAACATTATCTGAGTCTTTTGAACAGGAAATAATTAAAATGGAAATCACGAAGCACTTTAGAACTTTCATAGAATTAAAACTAAGCATTATAAAATTAGTGAATTCAATTTTTTTCCCTTCTCTGAAATTCTTTTAAGGTTGTCTCCTTACTTAAGTAGAGAGGATGTTTTGGGGTACCATTTTTATTGACTTCGAAGCAAAGAGGATTTTCAACCAGATTTTTTAACCATATTGGTTCATTTTCAGTTGCTCCCCAACCATAAATTACAGTATTATGTTTGCCAATTAGATTTGAAATTATTTTTTTATTTTTTTCTGAAAACTTTCTTTTTTTTTGATATAATTTATACCTAAACGGAGTTATTAACGTATACAAGTTAACCACTTTAAAACCTCCATATCCTAGGTTTTTAGATATGGAAATTAATCTATTAATTGTGGGGTCATTATTTATGTGATTTGCTGTTGATGGATTTAGTAAGATATAAACTACTTGCTTCTTCTCAGACCATTTTCTTGATAAACAATACCTATGTTTTTTGTCTTTTGAAAATTCAGCAAATTTTAGCATATTTTTTAAAAAAAATCAAATCTTAATATATTTCATTTTGTTAATATGTTAAATATTATTAATGATTATCAAAATAAGAACTTATTTATACTCAAAATATTTAACTTGATTTAAATTAATTTTAATAATATGAAAAAACTATTAATACTACTTTTAATTATACCATTTTTAAGTTGTGAGACAAATACAGAAAAAATGGCTGGAGAATGGTACCGTGGTGCCTGGAAAGGTAAAAAATTCCAGTTAGCTGATGATAAGTATGTTACCTTGGCAAAAAAGTTTATGGATGCTTATGAAAATATGAATCCATCAACTATGGTTGAAATGACAACGGACACTGTTAAGTTTCATCCAGCGGATGTAGCAGGAGTTTTTGATGTAGATATGACTAACACTGACTTTATTGTTGCTAGACAAGCACCCATGGATTCAATTAATAGAAATTATACATTTTTATTGCCCATTAAATTGGAAGAAACAAATACAACCATTATTGAAACTCATTTTAGAGAAGATAGATATTTAAAAACAGGGGAGACAGAATCTGTCCTTTTGTTTGAAAGACTTCTTTTTAACCAAGATGATAAAATAAGCAGGGTGGTTCAATGGATGAGACCTGTTGATTAAACTTTGAATTTTAATTCAAATAAATAAATCAAAAACTATTTATAAAAATCCTGGTATTTACTAGGATTTTTTAATTTAATAATATGAAGAAAATTTTTTTACTAATGTGTTTTTTAGGGGTCATAGCCCCATATTATTTTTTATTTAAATTTTTGGAATTTAAAAATTGGGAGTGGTCATTATCTGAATTTTTTGCTGATGCAAATGTAAATTTTGCATCATCCATGCTATCAGCCGATTTGGGTGTCGCAGCAATGACTTTTTTTATTTTTATCATATATGCATTTAAAAATGAGCCTGTAAAACTTTTGAAATATACTGCCTGTATGTTTCTGGTTGGATTCTCACTAGCCATGCCAGTATTTTTGTATGATAATTATAAAAAATTTAAAATAAGTAAGGTTTAATCTTATTGTTTTTCTAAGTATACAGAAGTGGACGGATAAGCAAAGTCACTTTTGTGTTTTTTAACAATTTCAATAATTTTATAATTTATGTCTTGCTTGGTATCAACCAATAATTTCCAATCTGGACTATTTACAAAATATAGTACCATTACGTCGAGAGAGCTTGCTCCAAATTCTAAAAATCTAACAACTCCATCTTGGTTGGTATTTGGGTGGTCATCTACTAACTTTTGAATATCGACTACAATATTTTTAATTTGATCAACACTAGTATCATACGTTAAACCTATATTAGTTTTTACTTTCCTCACGGGTTTCAAACTTAAATTATCTAATTCGCTATTAATTAAATTTTTGTTTGGTACAGTTACTAAACTCTTATCAAAGGTTCTAATTCTAGTACTTCTAAACCCCACCTTTTCCACAACTCCAGTTATACCACCGATTGTGATGATATCTCCAACTGTGAAGGGTTTATCAAAAAATATTGTGAAGGAACCAAGTAGATTTTCAAGGCTTTCTTTTGATGCTAATGCTACAGCAACACCACCAATTCCAAGACCGGCTGCCAATGCAGTTATATCAATTCCAAAAATATTACCTAGAATAATTAAAAGACCAAAAATTACAACTAAAACCTTTCCTATTTCTATTGCAAAAGGAACCAACTGATTATCAACCTTACTTTTAGTTTTATCAGCTTTTTGACTTAATCGTAAACCTACATATTCGACTGATTGTAATATTATATAGATTAAACTTGAAACAATTAGCAGTGAATAACCTTTTTGCAAAATCATTCTTAATCCAAATTCATTAGGACCTACCAGATTTAATGAGTCGGGGATTTGTAGCATGTTAAATGCTAAATAAATGATAACAAGAAAAAGAAAATAAGTAATTGGTTTTTTAAGAAGGTTGTCAAACTCGGATTTACCATCTTTATTTCTACTATCACCAACTATCTTAAATAAAAATTTTCTTATGTAAGAACTTATGAGTCCTTTCAGAATGAGTCCAAAAACAATAATTGAAATTGATATAATGTAATTCTGCAGAGTATTGCCAAAAAACTCATCATTTAAAAACTCTAGGTTATCCATTCATTAACAAAAATAGACAATTCATTGAGAATAAGGTGAAAAACTCAAATCCATGAAAGTTGCTAACTCAAAATCAACACTTGATAGACCCCCTAAGTCATGAGTAAATAATTCAACATCAACTCGATTATAAATATTTGTCCATTTTGGATGATGATTTAAATCTTTACATTTTTTAGATATTATTTGCATAAAATCAAATGCATCATCGAAAGTTTTAAAATTAAACTCAGCAGTAAGTAAATGGTCTTTTATCCTCCAGTTTTTAGATAATAGTTTAAACTTGTTGTCAACTTCAATTTTATTTAAAACTTTCATTGATTTAATTTAAATGAAATTGTTGTGCCATATGTCGTGGTTACGTATTTATCTCTGTATTTTGCAGGTTCAAAAGAGGGCAGCTTTATCATAATTCTGTAAGCCTCGTCTTCTAATATTCTATTCTCACCAATGGTGGTGAAGTTTGTATATAATCCGTCCGAAGTCATATCAAACTGTATAAATACATTCCCTTCCTCACCCTTTTTTATTGCGCGTTTTGGGTATTTGAAATTTTTTGAGATGTGATCTTCTATGAATTTTATAAAGCAAAGTTTTTTATTTTCTTCATCAGAGCATAACTCAAATATTGGCGGACTATCGACATCATCAAAACCTAATTTTCTTGGAATTTGATATTTTATGGAAACTAAAAAAGTTTTTTTAATAGCAATATTTCCTTTTTTGGCTGGAATTGCATCGGGCAATGATTCAATAACTTTTTTTGCAGAATCATTAAATAATTTTTTTGCAAGATTTAGTGATTCACGATCAAAAAAACTTACACCAATTACACTTGAGTTAGGGGTTATATTTTTAATAGTTCCATTAATATCAATATCAAACTTCACTTTAACCATTGCTTCAAGGTCATTATCCCATGCTTGTTTAGGATAAACAAAGTTGTTTTGAATATGTTCGTCTACTGTTTCATTAAAGCAATCTTGATGAAATTTTTCTGGAAGTAATTCGCATACTGGAAATACTGGAAAGGTTTCTTTTATCTCAGTTGAGTTTTGGGCATAATTGTTGATTGATATTAGAAAAAAAATAAAAACAGTGTTTTTCATTATTAACAAAATTATAACATAATAGAAAACTAATAAAATTTAAAGAATGTCCAGACACTTATCTTTTAGATCAGGAAATCCTGCATTAAACAAAAATACATTTAAAAACCTTAAAGCAAAGAACTCAAATTCCTTTGTTGAAAATCAGACAATGACTATAAAAGGAACTGTTGATAAAACTGCTATTTCATTGTTATTGTTAATGATTGCAGGTTACTATTCATATACAATCACATCAACTACATTGATGATAGGTGGTTTCTTTGCAGGTTTTATAACAGCATTAATTACAATTTTTAATAAAAAAGCAGCACCAATTACTGCCCCATTATATGCGATTTTTGAGGGTCTAGCACTAGGAGGTGTTTCATATGCTTATGCTCAGCAATTCGAGGGTATTGTATTAAATGCAGTTAGTCTTACAGCATTAATATTGCTATCATTGTTAATGGCTTATAAATCTGGTTTGATTAAACCTTCCGAAAATTTTAAGCTTGGTATTGTTGCTGCAACAGGTGGAATATTTTTAATATACTTAGTCTCTTTCATAGGAAGTTTTTTTGGAGTGGATTTATCTCTTTTGAATCCAGCCAACGGATCAATGTTCAGTATCATATTTTCTTTAATTGTTGTTTTAATTGCAAGTCTAAATTTGGTTTTAGATTTTGATTTCATCGAGGAAGCTTCTGAGAATGGAGCCCCCAAGTACATGGAGTGGTATGCGGCCTTTGGATTGATGGTAACATTAGTGTGGTTGTATTTAGAGATACTTAGACTTTTAGCGAAAATTAATTCTAGAGACTAAATCTTAATGTTTTTATAAAGCAAAAAACCATCATTTATTGCATATTTTTCCTATATATGCAAAAAATAAACTTGAAGACTTATTTTACATTTATTATCCTTTTATCTTTTTGTATTTCAGCTCAGTCAGAAAAAAAAGTAAATGAAAATCCAAGATTAGTAGTTGGAATTGTCGTTGATCAGATGAAATATGAATATATTCCCAAATTTTGGAATAAATATGGGAACAATGGGTTTAAAAGACTTGTTAGTCAAGGATTCAATGCTAAGAATGCACATTATAGTTATGCCGTTACATCTACAGCACCAGGACATGCAACCGTAGTTACCGGAACAACTCCAAATTATCACGGAATTGTTGGAAATGAATGGTTTAATCCATCATTAAATAAGGAGATATATTGTGTTGATGATTTTTTACAAAAGTCAGTTGGAACTTTGTCAGATGAGGGTAAAAAATCCCCTAGGAGCCTGCAAACAACCACAATATCGGATGAGAATAGAATATCATCAAACTTTAAAGCAAAAACATTTAGTGTTGCTTTGAAAGATAGATCTGCTGTATTATCTGGAGGACATACCTCAAAGATGTCCTACTGGTTTAATGCAAAAAATGAAGGAAAGTTTATTACAAGTTCATATTATATGAACGAACTTCCTGAATGGGTTAAACGATTTAATGAAAGAAAAAATATTAAAAAATATATCACGAACTGGGATACCTATTATGATATTAATTTGTACGTTGAAAGCGGTCCGGATTTAAACCAACATGAAATAAAATATTTGGGTAAAAATAACTCAACATTTCCATATGATTTAGAAAGAAAATCAAAAACTAAAAGCGGTAAAATTGATTATGATGTAATAAAGTATTCACCATTTGGCAATGATATCGTAAAAGATTTTGCATTAGATGCCATTGAGCATGAAAATTTAGGTAAAGATGAAATAACAGATTTTCTTCATATTGGATTTTCATCTACAGATCATGTTGGACACAGGTTTGGAACTAATTCTGTTGAAGTATTGGACATGTACATCAGACTTGATAAAAATATTGAAGAAATCTTGGACTACTTAGATAAAAAAATTGGTGAAAAAAAATATATTATCTACTTAACGTCTGATCATGGTATTACTCACGTACCATCTTATTTGTCAGAAAATAAAGTCCCATTTAATCAGTTATACTCTACGAATATTTTCAATGAGGAACTAAAAAAATACATTAAAGATGTTTCAAATTACAATGTGTATTTAAATCAAGAAAGAATTGCTGAGTCAGTATACTCATATAAAGAGATTAAAGATTTGATTAGAAATGAACTAAAAAAAGAACCTTGGGTTTATGATGTGTATGATTTTACTCAGTTAGATGAGGCGGTTTCATACTCAGAGGATTATGCTATAAATATGATATATTATAACAGTCATCCTGATTTGAGGGGGGATTTAGCATTTTTCCTAAAGCCACTTTGGTACAAAAAGTCTTCTAGTGCCTCCAATCACGGTACAGGCAGGACTTACGACACCCACGTTCCTTTAATTTTCTATGGTAAAGGCATTAAAACTGGATTTTCTTCGCAGAGAATTTACATAAGAGATATTGCCCCTACCTTGTCAACAATTTTAGGAATTAGTTTTTCCGCACTATCAACTGGCAATCCAATTATTTCCGCAATCAAATAAGTATCTTAACATTATGAAAGACATTGAACTTGCTTCAATTGATGAAATTGACTTAATAATGAAAATTATTAAGGCTTGTACAAAACATATGATTGATAATGGTATTTTTCAGTGGAACGATAAATATCCAACAAAACAATCATTTGTTGATGATATAAATAACAATAATCTATTTGTACTAAAACTTGAAAATAAAATTATAGGTTGTATCTGTGCTTCTTTTGATATGGATGAGTTTTACAAACAAATTGTTTGGGAAACCTCATCAAAAAAAAATATTTATCTTCACAGATTTGCAATCCACCCAGATTACCAAGGACAAGGTTTGGCAAAATATTTCATGGCTTATATTGAAAATTATGCAAAAGAAAACGGTTGCCTTTCTGTAAGGCTTGACACATTTAGTTTAAATAAAAAAAATAATTATTTGTATTCAAATCTTGGATATAAAAAATTAGGTAAAATTTATTTTAGAGATCAAAGTGACATGCCATTTAACTGTTATGAAAAGTTGTTATAGCGGATTGTTTATTTTTGTACTTTATAAATGGAGATAATTAATTTACAAGAAAATAAAAAAATCTATTTTTCGTCTGACAACCACCTTGGATTAGCTGGAAAAGTAAAATCGAAAAAAAGAGAAAAAATATTTATCAAATGGTTAGATTCTATAAAAAATGATGCTCAAGTAATATTCTTGCTTGGTGATTTATTTGACTTTTGGTTTGAGTTTAAAAAAGTAGTTCCAAAGGGTTATACTAGACTGTTTGGAAAGTTGGCAGAGTTAACAGACTCCGGTATTAAAATTTATTTCTTTGTTGGCAATCATGATGCTTGGATGAGAAATTATTTTAAAAAAGAGCTTGGTATTGACATTTTTTTTGAGCCCAAAAAATTTAAAATAAATTCTAAAAAATTTTTTATCGGTCATGGTGATGGTTTGGGGTCAGGAGATTATGGATATAAATTCCTAAAATTAATTTTTAGAAACTCGTTTTTCAAATTTCTCTTTTCATGTATTCATCCTGATATATCAATTAGAGTTGGAGAATACTTATCTAGAAAAAACAGTGTAATTTCAGGAAAGGAAATAAAATTTGAAAGCAATGAAAAAGAATTGCTTTTTAATTATTGTAAAAAAATATTAAAGACGGATCATTTTAATTATTTTGTATTTGGTCATCGTCACCTACCCTTAAAAATAAATCTTGGAAATAATTCACAATACTATAATTGTGGTGATTGGTTTAATCATTATTCTTATTTAGACTTTACTGAATCTGAACTAAGTTTAAAGTATTTCAACCCTGAAATTTGATAGAGAATAAGAAAATTTTTTATGAAAATTCAATTGTTGTTGGTGCCATTATTAATAATGGCTCTGAAACTATTGTAAATGAATTTTTAAATGAGTTGTGCTTTCTTGCAGAAACAGCTGGCGGAAAAGTTTTAAGAAGATTCATTCAAAAATTAGAAAAACCAAATCCAAAAACTTTTATTGGATCTGGGAAAATTCAAGAAATTCAGCGTTTTATAAAAAACAATGATATTAGTTCGGCAATATTTGACGATGAGTTATCGCCTAGTCAGCAATTAAATCTAGAGAAAATTCTTCGCTGTAAAATAATAGATAGGACAGGATTAATTCTTGATATTTTTGCCCAAAGAGCTAAAACTAGTTATGCCAAAACTCAAGTACAATTGGCTCAATACGAATACCTAATGCCACGATTAAAAGGGTTGTGGACACACTTAGAAAGACAAAAAGGTGGTATAGGAATGAGGGGTCCTGGTGAAACAGAAATTGAAACAGATAGAAGGATTGTACGTGATAAGGTATCATTATTAAAGAAAAAGCTATCGACTATAGATAAGCAGATGTCTGTGCAAAGAGGTAACAGAGGAAAACTAGTTAGGGTAGCATTAGTAGGTTACACTAATGTTGGTAAATCAACAATAATGAATCAAATTTCTAAATCAAAGGTTTTTGCTGAGGATAAGCTTTTTGCAACATTAGATACAACAGTGAGGAAGGTTGTTATTGAAAATTTACCTTTTTTACTTTCAGACACTGTTGGTTTTATAAGAAAACTTCCTACACAACTCATAGAGTCTTTTAAAAGCACATTATCTGAAATTGAAGAATCAGATATATTATTACACATTGTTGATATGTCACACCCGAATTATCAACAACATATCGATTCAGTCAATATAATTTTAAATGAAATCAATTGTGGAGATAAAGAAACCATTATTGTTTTTAATAAAGTGGATAAATTAAAAAATATGTCCTTGAAAAATAGGAAAACCAAGATTTATATTTCTGCTATAGAAAAATTAAATTTTGATTTTTTAAAAAATACTTTATATGAAAAAATTAGTAAAATTCATGAAAAAAGATTTCCATATAACAATTACCTATATCCAAAAATTAAGAGCTAAAAATTCAAGCTCAAACCAATGCCCATTACCTGTCTGACTTGAAGTCTTTTCACCGCATTATTATCATAAATAAATTGTAGTATTAAATCTGTGGTCAAATATTTATTTACCTTGAGCGAGGTGTTAATTGTGTAGTCTAGGTCAATGTTTTCTGGATTTTCAAGATAGTCTGAATACAAACTTATCCGGTTTGTAATAAATACATTTTCAAGAAATTCAAACTTATAATAAGACCGAATTGACGACCCAAGTTCAAACCTGCTAGTTGACCCCTTTTTTACACCAAAATATTCTTGATTTTCATTTAATTTTTCGGTAAAAAATTTATTTACCACAATTAACCTGCCCGTTATTGGCGCAAAGTTAACCCAAAAATTTTTATTTTTTTCCCAATACAATCCAACTCCAATTTGGAAATAACCCGGTGATAAAAATCTAGTCCTTTCAATTCTTTCCTCTTCTCCACTTGAGACCGTCCTAAACCTATATCCTTTTGTCCATTGTGTTTTAAAATTTATGAAGCTGGAATAACTTAAGTCACCAATGTTAGACGATGAAAATTTTTTACCAACTAATGAGTTAATTTCTAATTTATCATCCGTCTTTTTTAAAAACTTGCTTCCCCCGTTACTGTTTAGTCCATATGCAGTTATAATCTTTGTATCCCAATTCCAGCCGTTGTTCTCATAATTTAAATCATAATTAATTTTTATAGTTCCTGAAACACTAGTCTGTCCACCTGCTGTCCAATAACTGTAACTGGATTGGTTGCCTAGAAATGTAAATTTTCCTGATTTTTCCCAATTCGTATTTATCGAGTCATTTATTTTTTCTTGGGAATAGGAGTTAAGTGTTAAGCCAATTAGTAACGAAAAACTAATAAACCTCATTTTTTTTTAAATATTGGAACAGATGAGCAAGCTTCACCATACATTATACTAGAAACAACCCCTTGAATTTTTTGAATTAATTGGGAATAAATAAATTTATTAAATTTCTCATCAGCACATCCTTTAATTATAACGGGTTTATTAGAAACTGAATCTAAATCAAAATTTGAAATATGTTCATTTATTAAATATTCTTTATGTGATTGTTCATCACCAATAAAGTTATTCACACCCGCCTTGGTCAATTCAGAACTTACTAGCATAAATGCCCAGTCAGGAATAATGGCTGAATTTGTACAGATAATTGAAATTTTTTTGCCTTTGAGGTTAGTCCAGTCAAATCCTTTTACTTTTTCTCTAAAATCTTTCTCAATTAGAACCAGTCCATCCTTTAACCATGGTTTAACATCGAAGTTTTCAAATGAAAAATCGACTATAAAATCATTGAAGTCAATGGTTATAAGTTTACTCTCAGAAACTCTATTTTTTATTTCGTATGTCATTTATAAAAAACCAAGTTCTAGCTTTGCTTCCTCACTCATTAGGTCTTTAGACCATGGTGGATCAAAGGTCATTTCAATCTCAACTTCATTTACTTGAGGAATTTCTTTAATCTTATTTTTAACTTCTTCGGGGAGTGAGTCTGCAACCGGGCAATTGGGAGTTGTTAATGTCATTAAAACCTTAACATCATTACTCTCATTTAGAAACACATCATAAATTAGTCCAAGTTCATATATATCAACTGGTATTTCAGGATCATAAACAGTTTTTAAAACTTTTACAACCTGGTCACCTAGTTTTTTTGGGTCAATTATTTCAGTCATAATTCAGGATTTACTAAAGGCAAGGGCATAAAATTTTATTTGTTTATACATTGAAGACAAACCATTTGCTCTATTTGGTGATAGGTGTTCTTTCAATCCTATTTTTTCAATAAAACTCATATCTGAATCAAGTATTTCCTGAGGCTTTCTATTATTAAAAACATTCAATAGAATTGAGATTATCCCTTTTGTTATTATTGCCTCGCTATCGGCCAAAAAGTTGATTTTTCCATTAATCATTTCAGCATGTAACCACACTTTGCTCTGACACCCTTTTATTAAATTATCTTCATTTTTTAGGTTCTCACTCATAAATTTTAAATCCTTAGACAATTCAATGATGTACTCATACTTTTGTGTCCAATCATCAAAAAATAAAAAATTATCAATTATATCTTTCTGGGCATTTTCAATGGTCATAGTATAAAGTTAAAAATTAACTTAACATAGATTTTACTTTCTTTAATGCCTCGAAGAGTTCGTCTATTTCTTGAAATGTATTAATAAACGAAAAAGACACCCTTACTGTGCCATCTACATCAAAATGATCCATTATAGGTTGAGCACAATGCTGCCCTGTTCTAACAGCAATACCGAACTTATCCAATAGAGCTCCAATGTCATACGAGTGAATACCTTCAATATTAAATGATATCACAGAAGTTTTATTTTTGGAATCACCATAAATTTTCAAACCTTCTATTTGTTTAAGTTTAGAATTTGCATAATCAAGTAAATCATTTTCATAATTTTCTATTTTTTCTAATCCTATTTCATTCAAATAATCCAACGCTCTACCAAAAGCGATAACACCGGAAATATTTGGTGTTCCTGCTTCAAATTTGTGAGGTAGATTTGCATAAGTGGTTTTTGAAAACGTTACATCTGAAATCATTTCCCCTCCACCCATTAGCGGCTCCATACTAAGCAATAACTCTTTTTTGCCATACAGAAAACCGACACCAGTTGGTCCACAAAGTTTGTGAGCTGAAGCTGTAAAAAAATCAACATTTAGTTTTTGTAAATCTATTTTGAAATGAGCAGCACTTTGGGCACCATCAATTAAAACAAATGCTCCTTTCTGATGAGACATATTTATTATTTTGTCAATAGGATTAATTAGCCCCAAAGCATTAGAAACGTGGTTTAAGAAAACAATTTTTGTTTTGGGTGAAAGGATGTTAGCAAACTCATCCATATCTAATTCTCCGTTTTCCAATAGTGGAATAACTTTTAATTTTGCTCCATTATCTTCAATCATCATTTGCCATGGGACAATGTTGGAATGATGTTCAAGTCCTGAGACAATAATCTCATCATCTTTTGTTAATATTTTACTAAACCCATTTGACACTATATTTATTGAGTGAGTTGTGCCTGATGTAAAAATTACTTCCTCGCTATGCTTTATATTGAAATGATTTTTTACCTTATTCCTTGCATTTTCATAAGCACTAGTGGCCTCATCACTTAATGAATGTACACCTCTATGAATATTGGAGTTATATTGCTCATAATAATCCTTGATGCAATCAATCACACAAATTGGAGTTTGAGATGTAGCAGCATTATCAAAATAAACCAAGGGTTTATTGTTAATTTTCTTTAACAAGATTGGAAAATCTTGTCTAATTTTTTCAACGTCAAAACTTAGATTCATAACTCAAAACCAAGATTAACACCAATCTTATCAGCGATAATCTTTTTTATTTTCGATTTTAAAACTTGCATCTTCACATTTTCCAAAACATTATTTGCAAATGCATATGTGAGAAGTCCTTTTGCATCATTTTCATTAATTCCCCTAGCTTTTAAATAAAATAGAGCCTCCTTATCTAGTTGTCCTATTGTACAACCGTGTGAGCATTTCACATCATCAGCAAATATTTCTAGTTGAGGTTTAGTATTTACTGTAGCGTTATCACCAATAATAAGATTGTTATTTTGTTGAAAAGCATTAATTTTTTGTGCAATTTTATCTACTACCACTCGACCATTAAATACTCCTGTTGATTTATCATCATAAATTCCTTTATATTCTTGATAGCTTTCACAATTTGGGTTTGCATGATGAACTAATGTATGGTGATCTGTATGTTGATTAGCCCCAAGAATTGTAACACCCTTCAGAATGGAATTGATATTATTACCATCTTGATAGAAATTTAAATTATTACGAACAATACTACCCCCAAAAGAAAATGTATGACAACTCACCCCACTATTACTTTTTTGATCAATATAAGTGTTATCAATAATCGATGAAGTTTCAACATCATTTTGGACTTTGTAATAATCTAAGTTTGAATTTTCATTAATATGAATTTCAGTTAAAGAATTTGTTAAGGGACCAATAAAGTCATCTGCTTTATTTAGGGATGATTCTGATTTACTTGTGAGAGAATAGTGACTCTCTATTATTTGGGCTTTTGAATTCTTCTCAAGAACTATTAAACTTCTTGGCTGAAGCATTAATGATGATTCACCACCTGTATTTATGTGAACAATTTCAACAGGTTTGTCAAGAACTACATTTTTTGGGACATGAATATATGCACCTTCTTTTGAAAATGAACTATTTAAAAGACTAAATGACTCTTTATTATTAACTAATTTATTGTAGTATTTAAAAATAACGTCATTATATTTTTCTTTTTCTAGAACAGAAGATAAAATACATACATCAGCTTCTTCGTGTGTTGTGTCTGACCAAAGAGGATCGAACATTCCGTCTATAAAAACAAGTTTATATGATTCAATTCCATTTAAAAAGAAGTCTTTTACCCTATTGAATTCAATGAGGTGTCTTTTCTTGTTAAATAAAGTTAATTTTTCGTTTAAGACTTTTTTGATTGGAGTATATTTCCAATATTCATCTTTTGTATTTGGAAATCCAATTTTTTCAAATTCTTTAATTGATTCTGACCTTATCTTATGAACTTTTGACATTATGTCTGTATCAAGTTCAAATGCTAAAAATGAAGAAACAAGTTTTTCTTTTAGTGACATATTAAAAATTAAATCCAATCATACCCTTTTTCCTCTAACTCGATAGCCAAAGATTTATCTCCAGATTTTGTGATTTTTCCGTCTTGAAGAACATGTACGAAGTCTGGGAGAATATAGTCTAAAAGTCTTTGATAGTGTGTAATTATTATAATTGCATTATTATCATTTTTGAGTTTATTTACACCATTTGCAACAATCTTTAAAGCATCAATATCAAGACCAGAGTCAGTTTCATCAAGTATTGCAAGACTTGGTTCTAACATTGCCATTTGAAAAATTTCATTTCTTTTCTTCTCTCCCCCAGAGAACCCTTCGTTCAAAGACCTTGACAAAAATTTTGAGTCAATTTCCAATAACTTTGATTTTTCTCTAATTTTTTTTAGCATATCTCCAGCAGGCATTTCTTTTTCCCCTCTTGCTTTTAGGTTTGAATTAATGGCTGTTTTGATAAAGTTTGTGACAGTAATTCCTGGTATTTCAACAGGATACTGAAATGACATAAAAATTCCCTTATTTGCTCTTTCTTCTGCGGATAGATCTTCAATATTTTCATCATTATAAAAAATATTTCCCTTGATGACTTCATAGTCTTCATTTCCTGCAATGACAGATGAAAGAGTGCTTTTCCCAGAACCATTTGGTCCCATTATAGCATGGATTTCACCAGGCTTAACATCTAATGATAATCCCTTAAGAATTTCTTTATCATCGATACTAACATGTAAATTTTCAATTTTTAACATAAAAAAGATTTTTTAACCAACAGAACCTTCCAAAGATATTTCAAGTAATTTTTGTGCTTCAACAGCAAACTCCATTGGCAGCTTGTTTAAAACTTCTTTACTAAATCCATTAACAATCAATGCAATAGCTTTTTCGGTATCAATTCCTCTTTGGTTGCAATAAAAGATTTGATCCTCACCGATTTTACTTGTTGTTGCTTCGTGTTCAATTTGAGCTGATTTGTTTTTTGCTTCAATGTATGGGAAAGTATGTGCTCCACAATTATTTCCCATTAAAAGAGAATCACATTGAGAGAAGTTCCTAGCATTGGATGCTCTTTTACCGATTTGAACAAGTCCTCTATAACTATTTTGTGATTTTCCAGCAGAAATACCTTTGGAAATAATGGTACTTTTTGTGTTTTTTCCGATGTGAATCATCTTGGTGCCTGTGTCTGCTTGTTGATAGTTATTGGTTACTGCGATTGAATAAAATTCTCCAATACTATTGTCACCTTTTAAAATGCAAGATGGATATTTCCATGTAACAGCCGATCCAGTTTCTACTTGAGTCCATGAAATTTTTGAGTTGGTATTACATAATCCTCTTTTGGTCACAAAATTGTACACTCCCCCTTTCCCATGTTTATTCCCAGGATACCAATTTTGAACAGTTGAGTATTTTATTTCAGCATTATCCATCGCAATTAGTTCCACAACAGCTGCATGAAGTTGATTTTCATCTCTACTTGGAGCAGTACAGCCCTCTAAATAACTAACATAACTTCCTTCATCTGCAATCACTAAAGTTCTTTCAAACTGACCCGTACCTGCTTGATTAATTCTAAAGTAAGTTGATAATTCCATAGGACACTTAACACCCTTTGGTATGTAACAAAATGATCCATCAGAAAAAACTGCAGAATTTAGTGCTGCATAATAATTATCCTTTCTAGGTATAACTTTACCAATATATTTTTTTACTAATTCAGGGTAATCTTTAATTGCTTCTGAAATTGAACAAAAAATTATACCCTTTTCCGCTAATGTTTCTCTAAATGTCGTTGCGACAGAAACCGAATCCATAACTATATCAACAGCAACTCCAGCTAATTTTTTTTGTTCTTCAATTGAAATTCCAAGTTTCTCAAAGGTTTTGATTAGTTCCGGGTCAACTTCATCCAGGCTTTTATATTTATTTGTTTTTGGTGCTGAGAAGTAAGAAATACTTTGAAAATCAGGTTTTTTATATTTTACATTATGCCAGTTTGGTTCTTCCATTTCCTTCCAAGCAGAATACGCTTCCAGTCTCCATTGAGTCATCCATTCAGGTTCATTCTTTTTTTTAGAAATAGCCTTGACTATATCTTCGTTTAATCCAACTGGAAATGTTTCAGAGTCAATATCGGTTGTAAAACCATATTGGTACTCTTGACTCTCTAACTCTTTTTTTAATTCTTCTTCTGTGTAAGCCATTTTTAATTACTTATAATGAAAAACTTTCTCCGCAACCACATGTTCTATTTGCATTTGGGTTATTAAAAACAAACCCTTTTCCATTTAATCCTCCATGGTATTCAAGTGTTGTTCCAATCAAATACAAAAAACTTTTTTTATCTACGGCAATTTTTATACCATTATTTTCAAAAACTTTATCATTTTCACCTGAAAGCCTATCAAACTTCATCTCATACGATAATCCAGAGCATCCCCCACTTTTAACACCAACACGAATAAAATCTTTTGATGGATTAAAACCATCCAATTTCATTAGTTTGTTGACTTCGTCTCTTGCAGTTTCAGCTACTTTAATCATATTTTGCAAATATAATCCTTTAAAAAATATTTATTAATCTAAATTTGAAGTAATCTTCATTCAAAATATGGGCCATAGTAAGAAAGAATCAAATAAAAATAATTTAAAATTAACTGATCTCTCATCTGTTGGTGAATTTGGTTTTATTGAACACATAAAAAACAATGTCAATATATATAATGAGTCGACCATAGTTGGAATTGGAGACGATTCCGCTGTAATAAAAAATTCAAATATGTATTCTTTGATTTCTACTGATATGCTAGTCGAGGGCGTACATTTTGATTTGTCTTATTTTCCTCTAAAACACTTAGGATATAAAGCTGTTGTTAGTAATATTTCAGATATATGTGCAATGAATGGAATTTGTAAACATATTACCGTTTCAATTGCAGTTTCAAACAGATTTAAACTGGAATCTTTAAATGAGCTTTATGAAGGAATTAACCTCGCCTGTAAAAGATATAAAGTTGATTTAGTTGGTGGAGACACTACTTCATCACAAAAAGGTTTAATAATTTCCGTCACTGCTGTAGGTGTTGTTGATAAGAAAAAAATTTGTCAAAGGTCTGGGGCTAACAATAATGACTTAATTATCGTTTCTGGCAAGTTAGGTTTATCCTATCTTGGATTACAAGTTCTTGAAAGAGAAAAACAGGTTTTTTTAGTTAACCCGAACAGCAAACCTGATTTAGAACCATATAAGGAATTGGTAGAGCGTCAATTAAAACCTGAAGCAAGAACTGATTTAATTGACTTTTTAGATAATAATTCAATTATTCCCACATCGATGATTGATATCAGTGATGGTCTTTCATCTGAGATAATTCACTTATGTAATAGTTCAGATAAGGGATGTGTTTTATATTCAGAAAAAATATATAAAGACCAAATACTTCTCAAAGTATGTGAAGAGTTTAATTTAGACCCCATTTCCGTTATCATGTCAGGTGGAGAAGATTACGAAATCATGTTTACTATCTCTTCAAAAGATTACGAAAAACTTATCGAAGATCAAAAGGATTTGCACGTAATAGGACATATCACAAATGATAAAAAAACCTATTTAGACTTAGGAAATGGATCGAAATCTGAAATTAAGTCTTTGGGATGGAAATCATTTTGAATTCATCAAATCTTCAATATGTTCAATTTCAATAGGAATATTTTCCATTAGGTTGGTTGGTTCACCATTTTCATTTATTACAACATCATCCTCCAATCTAATTCCAAAGTCTTCTTCCTTAATATATATTCCAGGTTCAACAGTCAAAACCATATTTTTCTCCATTGGCATTTTCAAATCACAGTAGTCATGAGTATCAAGACCTAAATGATGAGAAGTTCCATGGCTAAAATATTTTTTGTACGCTGGCGTTTTATTTGTTTCGTTTTGAATATCAGATTTGTCTAACAATTTAATTTTTAGAAGTTCAGAGGTCATAATTTTACCAACCTCTATGTGGTAATCATGCCATAATATACCTGGTCTAAGCAATTTTGTTGCTGCATTTTTTACATTTAGAACAGCATTGTAAATAGTTTTTTGTCTTTCACTAAATCTACCATTGATAGGCACTGTCCTTGTCATGTCACTTGAATAGTTCGCATATTCAGCTGCCACATCCATCAATACTATTTCACCATCTAAACATTGCTTGTTGTTGTATACATAATGTAAAAAATTTGAATTTCTTCCAGAGGCAATAATTGGGGTATAAGCAAATCTTCTAGATCTATTTCTTAAAAATTCATGAGAAAACTCAGCTTCAATCTCGTATTCCCAAACTCCAGGTTTAATAAAATTTAGCACTCTTTCAAAGCCCTTTTTAGTTATTTCGCATGCATTTTTTATTAACTCAATTTCGATTTCATCCTTAATAGATCTTTGTCTTTGAAGTATTGGATTACTTTTTTTGAATTTAATCCCGCCTATTTTTTTCAACCTGTTGATAAATCTGTCCTCTCTTGTTTGAGTTTGAACATTTTGCCTGTAATGTTCGTTGGTATTTACATAGACAAAATCAGCTTGTGACAATATTTCTTTCAAAATATTATCAAATTCACTCAACCAGAAAATATTACTAATTCCCGAAATATCCTTAGCTTGTTCCTTTGTTAGTTTTTCACCCTCCCAGTGAGTTATGTATTCATTCGTTTCTCTTAGAAACAACATTTCTTTATATTTTAAATTTACCGAGTCTGGAAATAGGACCAGCAAGCTTTCCTCTTGATCAATCCCACTTAAATAAAATATATCCCTGTGTTGATCAAATGGAAGGGTCGAATCAGCGCTTATTGGATATATGTCATTAGAATTAAAAAATGCAATACTCTTTCTTTCTAGTTTATTTACAAAATTTTTGCGATTTTTAATAAATAGTTTTGTATCAATCTTTTTGTATTTCATTGCATTTTGATATCATTCAAATTTAAAAATTTTAATCATGAAAAATTTTACCTTTTTAATATTATTTCTTTCTTTTTTTTCTTTCTCACAGGTTAATTACACTCCATTCGAACTAATCGAAAAGTCTGAAAATACTTATGAAACTAATATTAATATGTCGATAGTCAAAAATGTAGAGGTAACAAACATAGGGCCGAGCGTCATGAGTGGAAGGGTAACTGATATTGAGGTAAATCCAATCAATCCAACCGAATTTTTTGTTGCTTATGCATCGGGTGGTTTATGGCATACTGTTAATAATGGTACAACCTTTAAGCCTGTCATGGACAATAGTATGACACAAAATATTGGAGACTTTGTAGTTGATTGGAGTTCAAGGGCAATCTATGTTGGAACTGGTGAAAGTAATTCATCTAGATCGTCATATCCAGGAATTGGTATTCTAAAGTCTCTCGATAATGGTGAAAGTTGGGAAAATATTGGCTTGAGAGATACACATCATATTAGCCGTATAATTATTAATCCAAATGATAATCAACATATTATTGTTGCAGCTATTGGACACTTGTATTCAGCAAATACCCAGAGAGGCATATTTAACTCTTATGATGGCGGAAAGACTTGGTCAAAATCACTATATGTCAATGATAATACTGGTGCTATTGATTTGGTTTTCGACCCAAATAATTTTGACATTCAGTATGCTTCTTTTTGGGAGAGAAGTAGGACTGCATGGAACTTTATTGGTAGTGGTAAAAATTCTGCTATTTACAAAACAGTTAATGGCGGTAAGAGTTGGGAAAAAATTACAACAAAAGATTCAGGATTTCCGAATGGAACTGGTGTTGGCAGAATTGGACTGGCAATTTATGATTCTAATATTTTATACGCTGTTCTAGACAATCAATTTAGGAGAAATGCGGAAGAAAAACCAACTGGAATTCAAAGATTAGATTTTAAAGATATGTCTAAACAAGATTTAATGAGTTTGGACAACGAAAAATTGAATTTATTCATCAAAAACAATGGATTTGAGAAAGGATTAAATTCTGATAAACTAAAGGCTAGAATACAATCCGATGAATTAAAACCTGAGGATATTTACAGATTTTTAACAGATTCTAATGCTGAACTATTTGATACTCCTGTGATTGGAGCCGAAGTTTATAAGTCAGTAGATGGTGGTATCAATTGGAAAAAACAAAATGATGAATATTTAGATGGTGTTTACAACAGTTATGGTTATTATTTTGGTAGAATTCATGTATCACCAATAAATTCAAATCAAATATATGTATATGGTGTACCCATTTTAAAGTCAAATGACTCAGGTAAATCTTTTGAAAGAATTGGGGCAAGTAATGTTCACGTAGATCACCATGATCTTTGGATTAACCCGGAAAATACAGATCATTTGGTTTTGGGGAATGATGGAGGTGTTAATATTTCATACGATGAAGGTGCAAATTGGATAAAGTTAAATCAACCTTCAGTAGGGCAATTTTATTCGATTAATGTTGATAATTCGAATCCTTACAATGTTTATGGTGGTTTGCAAGACAATGGAGTTTGGATGGCAAAAAATAATTCAGTAGAGTCACCCTACTGGTATGAGTCTGGTCATAATAATTGGACAAAAATTATGGGTGGCGATGGCATGCAAATTCAAATTGATAATCGTGATAATAACATTGTATACACGGGTCTGCAGTTTGGTAATTATTATAGACTAAATATCGCTCAAGGAACTAGAAAAAGTATAAAGCCAAGACACAAACTTGGTCAATCTCCTTTAAGATTTAATTGGCAAACACCCATACTAATTTCACCCCACAATCAAGATATCATTTATTTTGGAAGTAATAAGTTACATAGGTCTTTTAGCCAAGGAGATACCTGGACAGATATTTCCAATGACTTAACAAAGGGTGGTAAAAAAGGAAATGTACCGTACGGAACTCTAACATGTATAGATGAATCTGTTTTTAGTTTTGGGAAGATTGTTGTTGGATCAGATGATGGAAATATTGTTTTGACTCAAAACTCTGGAGAATCTTGGAAAAATATTTCCAACACTTTACCATCAAACCTGTGGGTTAGCAGAGTGATTTTTTCTAAACACAAAGATGAAAGAATCTATGCATCATTGAACGGTTATAGAAATAATGATTTTAAACCATATTTATTTATAAGTGAAGATGATGGCATTTCATGGAATGAAATTTCTGCCAACCTTCCGTTTTCACCCATTAATGTGGTGAGGGAAGATATAAAGAACGAAAATATATTGTATTTGGGTACTGATAATGGATTATTTATATCATTTGATAGGGGATCTCAGTGGCATCCTTTCTCAAATAATTTACCAAGAGTTGCAATTCATGATTTAGTTATACACGAAGGAACCAATGAGTTAGTAATTGGAACTCATGGAAGGTCAATTTATAAAATAGAATTGGATTTGTTTTCTAAATACTTGGAATCTAAAGTCAATGAAAATATTCTTTCTTTATTAAATTCTGAAGACATAAGGTTTTCTAATTCATGGGGTAAAAAAATTATTTATTCAAACCAAAACTTAAGTCAAAAGTTAGTTGTTGATTTGTTCAGTTCTAAAAATGGAAATTTTGAATTTCAAGTTTTAAATGAGAATTATAAGACCTTATATAAAGGTAATTTTAATGTTGATCATGGATTTAATAAAGTTAAAATCCCAATAGTAATTGATAAAAAATTCAGTAGCAATTACCTCAAAAAAATTGGACTTGTTTTAGAAAAATCCGATGATGGAAATAGATACTTAATTAAGGGCAACTATATTTTAAAAGTTGACAATCAAGAGTTGAGTTTTTCAGTTAAATAAGGCATATTATTTGCTTGTAATGCTTCTGTAAAGTAATTTTACCAGTATGTTAAAAAAACTATTTAATTCTTCCATAGGTCGTAAAATCGCTATGGCATTATCTGGTATTTTTTTAATTGTTTTTTTAACTCAACACTTTTTAATAAATATTACATCTGTTTTTAGTGAGAGTTTATTTAATTGGCTTTCTCATTTTATGGGTACAAATCCATTAGTTCAGTTTGTTCTTCAGCCAATATTGATTGCAGGTGTACTTTTCCATTTTGTTATGGGTTTTATTTTAGATTATCAAAACAGAAAAGCGAGACCAGTAAATTATGCTGTTTTTAAAGGATCGAAAAATTCGTTGTTGGTTTCAAGATACATGATTTTATCTGGAACAGTTATCTTATCTTTTTTAGCCTTGCATTTTTATGACTTTTGGATACCAGAAATGGAATACAAATACATCCAATTTAAGCCTGATGATCCCAGTAGATATCATCATGAATTAGTAGAAAAATTTCAAGACCCTATTAAAGTAGGTTTTTATTGTGTTTCATTTATATTTTTAGCTTTGCATTTAGTCCATGGATTGGCATCATCAACCCAATCTTTAGGAACAAGCAACAAATATTCATCATTAATCAAAAAGATTAGTTATTCATTTGGTATCGTAGTTCCACTTGGTTTTTGTTTTATTGCTATCTATCATTTTTTATCCCATTAAAAAATATAAAATAATTTTTAATGTGTTATAATTTATATATCTTTGACAGGTAAAAGGTGTGTTATAATAATTTTAATTTCGTTTGAAGAAAGTAACTTATTCTCTTAATTATAGAAAACCCAAAAATCAATACTCTAGGAATGATGAATTGGTAGTTTGCTTGAGATATTATCATTCAATCGGCAACGGTAAATACAAAGTCACTAAAAAAAGTACAGGAATAAAGTGTAAACTTGTTGATTGGGATTCGGATTGGCATAAATCACCTAACAGACACCCCATAAAATCATCAGATCCTGATTATCTTGAAAAGAATCGTCTTTTAAAAAACTTATCTGTAGAGTTGCATGCCGACGCTATAAATATTAAAATTTCCAATTCTGTTTTGAACTCTAAAACACCAGAAGGAAAACTTGACTTGAAATGGACAACACACAAGAACAATGTTCGTTTAGTTAGTCCTGCAAACAAAAGAAATATTGATGTAATTGTTGTAGGTACTGGTCTAGCTGGTGGGTCTGCGTCTGCTACTTTAGCAGAGCAAGGATATAATGTCAAAGCTTTTTGCTTTCAAGATTCATCAAGAAGAGCTCATTCAATAGCAGCCCAAGGCGGAATAAACGCAGCAAAAAACTATCAAGGTGATGGTGATTCTGTCTACAGATTATTTTATGATACAATAAAGGGTGGTGATTACAGGTCTAGAGAAGCTAATGTTTATAGATTGGCAGAGGTTTCTACTAGCATTATTGATCAATGTGTAGCACAAGGAGTACCTTTTGCTAGAGAATATGGAGGACTACTTGACAATAGATCATTTGGAGGAGTTTTAGTTTCTAGAACTTTTTATGCTAAGGGTCAAACAGGACAGCAGTTGCTTTTGGGTGCTTATTCTGCTATGAATAGGCAAATAGCTAGAGGAAAAATAAAAATGTATAGCAGGCACGAAATGATGGATATTGTAATTGTTGATGGAAAAGCTAGAGGGATTATAACTAGAAATCTTATTACGGGTGAAATTGAAAGTCACTCTGCCCATGCTGTTGTTTTAGCATCGGGTGGTTATGGAAATTTATTTTATTTATCTACAAATGCAATGGGCAGTAATGTTTCGGCTGCTTGGAAGGTTCACCGAAAAGGAGCTTTTTTCGCGAACCCTTCTTTCACTCAAATACACCCAACATGCATTCCTGTCTCAGGTGATTATCAGTCTAAGTTAACTTTAATGTCGGAGTCATTAAGAAATGATGGAAGAATTTGGGTGCCAAAAAATTTAGATGATGCCAAAAAAGTTAGAAATAATACTTTAAAACCAACACAAATAGCCGAACAAGATCGAGATTATTACCTTGAAAGAAGGTATCCTGCTTTTGGTAATTTGGTTCCTCGCGATGTTGCTTCAAGAGCAGCCAAAGAAAGGTGTGACTCAGGTTATGGAGTTAATAAAACTGGTGAAGCAGTTTTCTTAGATTTTTCTTCCTCAATAATTAGATACGGTAAAGAAAAAGCATTAGTGAAAGGTCTTGACGTTGACGATTTAAACTTGGTAAAATCCCTCGGTGAAGATGTAATAAGGGCTAAATACGGCAACCTTTTTCAAATGTATGAGAAGATTGTTGATCAAAACCCTTACAAAACTCCAATGATGATTTACCCTGCAGTTCATTATACAATGGGAGGATTATGGGTTGACTATAATTTGATGACTACAATTCCTGGATGTTACGCAATCGGAGAAGCCAATTTTTCTGATCATGGAGCCAACAGGTTAGGAGCTTCTGCTCTCATGCAAGGTTTAGCTGACGGATATTTTGTTTTACCAAACACAATTAATGACTTTCTTGCAGATGATATTAAAACAGGTCCGATCAATAATGAGTCTCCAGAATTTGTCAAAGCAAAAAAGTCTGTAGAAAATACTATAGATAAATTGATGAAAATAAATGGCACAAAAACAGTTGACTATTTCCATAAAAAGTTAGGTAAGATAATTTGGAACAATTGTGGAATGTCCAGAAACTCAGTTGATTTAAAATCAGCCATCAAAAAAATCCAAAAATTAAAAAAACAATTTTACACTGATTTGTTGATTCCAGGTGATCAATTTTCTTTTAATGAACCGCTGGCAAAAGCTTTAAGAGTTGCTGATTTTATGGAACTCGGCGAACTATTTGCTTTAGATGCTCTAAAGAGAAATGAGTCTTGTGGTGGTCATTTCAGAGAAGAGTATCAAACTAAAGAAGGTGAGGCATTGAGAAATGATGATGAATATGCTTTTGTTTCTGCATGGGAATACGATAAGATTATTGAAAAATCCATACTTCACAAAGAAAAATTAACATTTAATAATGTAGAATTAAAAAACAGATCCTATAAGTAATATGAAATTATTTTTAAAAATATGGAGACAGAAAAATCCTGAAAGTGAGGGTAAGATTATTGATTATGAAATTGATGGAATAACGGAGGACATGTCATTTCTTGAAATGATGGATGTTCTCAATGAAAAAATAATGCATGATGGAGGAGACCCTGTTGCTTTTGACCATGATTGTAGAGAGGGAATCTGTGGATCATGTTCAATGTTTATAAACGGTCAACCACATGGACCCGATCGTGGAGTGACCACTTGTCAATTGCATATGAGAAAGTTCAAAGATGGTGATACAATATATATAGAGCCTTTCAGATCTAGAGCTTTCCCAATCATTAAAGATCTTGTTGTTGATAGAACAGCGTTTGATAGAATTCAACAGGCTGGAGGATACATTTCAATTAATACATCTGGTAATACTTTAGACGCAAATACAATTCCAATTGAAAAGGAAAGTGCCGATAAAGCATTTGATGCAGCAACATGTATTGGATGTGGTGCTTGTGTTGCCACTTGTAAAAACTCTTCTGCAATGTTGTTTGTTTCAGCTAAAGTTTCTCAATTTGCATTGCTTCCACAGGGAAAAGTAGAAGCAACTGATAGGGTCTTAAACATGGTTAAACAAATGGACCTTGAAGGTTTTGGTAATTGTACAAATACTGGTGCATGTCATGTTGAATGTCCAAAAGGGATTTCTTTGGACTATATAGCAAAATTAAATACGGAGTACGCCAAGGCAAGTTTGAAAAAATAATTAAAAACTTTCCCTTAATATCCAGTTTGCCCTCACTTTTATAATCTCATCATTAAAGTAAGTTTTTTCGGGCTGGATTTTACCAAGGAAATTTCCTGTATCTCTTTTTTTATTTTCATTCTTATCTTCAATTACTCTTATGGTATATTCTCCGGGAATTATATTTTCAAAAACACAATTATCAGAAGCAGAGGCTAAATACTGAGAATCAACAACTTCATCTTTTGTATTAATTAAATCAATTATTAAGGGATACTTTTTTTGAATTGGATTAAAAAATATCTTTCCGTACTCTGACATTTTTTTTGTTTTAAATGTAAAATTCAAACTATCTGTAGTTTTTTGAAATATATCGATAACAGCATTAGGTGTTATATGAACATAGTAGACATCATTTGGTAAAACTTCAAAATCTAAAATAAGATTTGTGTAATTTTCTAAAATTGTCTCAAAACTTATGGGTATTGAGTCTCGATCATAAACCTCAATCTTTTTGTTATTAACGTTAATTAATGGAGTTGTTGATTCCAGACTTAATTTATCAGATAACTCAAGAATTTGTGATTGTTGTTTCAACTGCAAAGAATCTTTTCCTAATTCTTTTTTTTGAAACTTAAAGACATAACTTTTCTTATAATCTTTATTATTAATTTCAAAATTTAAAGAATCATAATTAGAATCCTCAAGCCAAACATATAATGTGTCTTTTACCTTATCAAAAGTCACAACGCTATTTAAATTATTTCCGTTTTCAATATTTATATCCAAATTTTCAGTATCGCCTTGAAAACCAAAATTTATTTTGTTCTCATCGTTTTGAAATGGCTTAAAAATTTTAAATTCTGGACTCTCTTCGAAAATATTCAAATTGAATAATGAATCAGCTGGAATAGAGACTAAAGTTTGATTAAATGCAATCTTTTCTGTTAAAGGATCGTATTGATAGTTGTTGTTATAGTCTTTGATTGCTACTAATTTATAAATACCCTTTTTTAGATTTGTAAAATTGAAGTTTGTACTATCTAATGTATTGGAAACATAGAGGGGTTTGCCATTATAAATTATTGAATCATTATATAGGCTATCAATTGGATATAGCATTGCGGTAATAAATTCGTCTGTGTCTTTGTTGTAACTATCTTTTATATTTCCTGAAATATTAAGAGAATCTAAATAATTACCTGTTGAAAAAACATATTTGAAAAAAGGAAGTGGATTACCCTCATTATTATCTACTAAGGCTTGACCAAAATTGAATGAATAGGTGGAGTTTTTCTTGAGACTATCTTTTAAATTTATATCAATAAACTTTGATGCTCCGCTCTGCGGAAATATGGTGTATCCGGATTTTTCAATTGGTGGAGATACAATTAATTGAGAATTAATTTTTTCTAACTTTATATATTCATCAAAGTAAATTCTGATATTTTCTGAATCAAAATTTGAAGAGTTGTTTGCAGGTTGAGATCTAATAAAAACAGGTGGTTCCTCGTCCTTGGGTCCACCATCAGGTGTTCCTCTTTTTGCACATCCAATAATTGAAAAAGCAATAAAAAACAGAATAATTTTCTTAACCATATATTCTACAAAATAAAAAGTTTATTTTAAAAAATACTATCTTATCTTTTATTTAGATATAGTATTTTTGTTTTATGTCCTCAGAACATTTTAAAAAAATAATTTCTCATTCTAAGGAGTACGGATTTATTTTTCAATCAAGTGAAATTTATGATGGCTTAAGTGCTGTATACGATTATGCTCAGAACGGTGTTCTATTAAAAAATAATTTAAAAGAATATTGGTGGAAATCAATGGTTCATTTACATGATAACATTGTGGGTATTGATTCCTCAATTTTTTCACATCCAACGACTTGGAAAGCTAGTGGGCACATTGATGCTTTTAACGATCCCCTCATTGATAATAAAGATTCAAAAAAAAGATACAGAGCTGATAATTTGATTGAAGATTATATCACTAAATGTGAATCTAAAATTTTAAAAGAACAAAAAAAACAAGAAAAAAGATTTGGAGATAAGTTTAATGCAGAAACATTCTTAAAAACCAATCCCAAGGTTTTAAAAATAAGAGAGCATATAAATCAAATATCTTCAAGGTTTTACAATGCCCTAAAAAAAGATGATTTAATAGAACTTAAGAAAATAATTGTGGATTGCGAGATAGTTTGCCCAATTTCAGGTACTAAAAACTGGACGGATGTAAAACAATTTAATCTAATGTTTAAAACTCAACTTGGAGCGACAGAGTCCAGTTCAACGGATCTTTTCTTAAGACCCGAAACAGCTCAAGGAATATTTTTAAATTATTTGAGTGTACAAAAAACCGCTAGGATGAAAATACCTTTTGGTATTGCTCAAATTGGTAAAGCATTTAGAAATGAGATTGTAGCTAGACAATTTATTTTTAGGATGAGAGAATTTGAACAAATGGAAATGCAATTTTTTATTAAACCAGGAACTCAAAAGGACTGGTACAAGTATTGGAAAAAAACAAGATTAGATTGGCACCTCTCATTAGGAATTGATAAGAGCTTTTTTAGGTTTCATGATCATGAAAAGCTTGCACATTATGCTGATGCTGCTTGTGATATTGAATTTAATTTTCCATTTGGCTTTAAAGAGCTTGAAGGTATTCATTCTAGAACTGACTTTGATTTGTCAAATCATGAAAAATATTCAAATAAGCAAATAAAATATTTTGACCCCATAGAAAATAAAAAATATATACCATACGTTTTAGAAACTTCAATAGGCGTTGATAGAATGTTTTTAGCTGTATTTTCTTCGTCACTAGTTTCTGAAAAAATTGATGATGATTCAGAAAGAGTAGTTTTAAAATTACCTAAAATCATAGCACCTTACAAGTGTGCTTTTCTTCCTCTATTAAAAAAAGATGGGTTACCTGAAATGGCAAAAGAAATTAAAGAAAAACTAAAGCTTAAGTTTAGCACAACTTATGACGAAAAAGACGCCATAGGAAGAAGATACAGAAGACAAGATGCAATAGGAACGCCATATTGTATCACTATTGATCATCAAACTCTAGATGACAATACCATAACAGTACGGGATCGTGATAGCATGAATCAGGAAAGAATCAAAATTGAAACATTAGAACATTTTTTAAATAACTCACTTGATATAAATAATTGGTTACTTAAAGGTGGTTAACATTATTTCATACAACATTAACGGAATTCGTGCGGCTATAAGAAAAGATTTATTCTCATGGTTAAAAAACTATAATCCAGACATAGTTTGTTTTCAAGAAATAAAGGCAAACGAAGAACAATTTGACTCATCCATTTTTAAAGAACTAGGATATTATAATTACTGGTATCCTGCAAAGAAGAAAGGTTACAGTGGAGTTGGGATTATATCTAAGAAAGAACCCAAAAACATTGTGTATGGTACTGGAATTGAGTACATGGATAATGAAGGAAGAAATCTGAGAATTGACTTTGAGAATTTTTCTGTCATGAGTTTATATCTTCCATCAGGGACAAATATTGAAAGATTGGGATTTAAATTTAAATACATGGACGATTTTAGCTCATACATTAATGAATTAAAACAATCTGTCCCAAAATTAATAATAGGTGGAGATTATAATATATGTCATAATGCTATTGATATTCATGACCCTATAAGAAATGCCAAAGTATCAGGATTTTTACCCCAAGAAAGAGAGTGGTTAGATAAATTTATTAACAATGGTTTTATAGATACGTTTAGATATTTTAATTCATCCCCTCATAAATATTCATGGTGGAGTTATAGAGCCAATTCAAGAGTAAATAATAAAGGATGGAGAATTGATTATTTATTAGCTTCTGTTGATTTACAAAGTAACTTAAAGGAATCTTTTATTTTACCAGATGTGTATCATTCTGATCATTGTCCTATTGGATTAAAAATAAAAATATAATGGAATATAAAAATTTACCCAATACAGACATACAGGTCAGTAAGATTTGTTTAGGAACAATGACGTGGGGAAGACAAAATAGTCAAGATGAAGCTTTTGAACAAATGAATTATTCTGTTGATAGAGGCGTTAATTTTTTTGATACTGCAGAATTATATCCTGTACCAGCAAGCCCTGACAAGTACGCACTCACGGAAAAAATAATTGGAAATTGGTTTCATAAATTTAAAAAAAGAGATGAAGTAATTTTAGCTACAAAAATTGCTGGCCCAGGTGATTATACTGCACATATTAGGAAATCGGGGTTTAAAGGTTCTTCAATTGAGGATGCTTTAGAAGGTAGTCTAAACCGTTTAAGAACAGACTACATTGACTTGTATCAACTTCATTGGCCAGAGAGAATTACAAATACATTTGGAAATAGAAACTTCCAGTATTTTAATGATTCATGGGAAGATAATTTTGAATCTATATTGGAAAAACTTAAGAATTTGATAAAAAAGGGTAAAATTAGACATATTGGGTTATCAAATGAAAATCCCTGGGGAATTATGAAATTTCTTGAATACTCAAAAAGGGAACTTCCAAAAATGATTACCATTCAAAATCCTTATTCTTTGCTCAACAGATTATTTGAGATTGGTACTTCAGAGATATGTAAAAGAGAATCAATCGGTCTTTTGGCATACTCACCTCTTGCCTTTGGGGTTTTAACTGGTAAGTATTTTGATGGAAATGTCCCAAAAAATAGTAGAATGGACCTTTTCCCAAGACTCAAAAGATACAATAATGAAAACTCATTTAAAGCCGCAAAATTATATAATGAAATTGCTAAAAAAAATAATCTTTCATTAACTCAATTAGCGCTTGCTTTTGTTAATGATCGTCCATTTGTAACAAGCAATATTATTGGAGCAACAACAGTAGAGCAATTAAAAGAAAATATTGACAGTATATCTGTTAAACTGTCAGATGATATTATTTCAGAAATAAACCAAGTAAATAATAAAATACCTAATCCTTCTCCGTAAAAATTTCTTTAACGACTTGTGAGAGATTTTTCAATTTAACAGTCCGAATCAACTTTGGAGTATATCCAATTTTTGAATTATTTGAAACAATAATTTTTTTATAACCCAATTTTTCCGCTTCCGAAATTCGTTTATCAATATTACTCACACTTCTTAATTCCCCAGAGAGGTCAATTTCAGCACAAAAACAAGTACCGCTTGTAACAGAAACATTTATGTTTGATGATAATATTGCTGATACAACAGCTAAATCAATTGCAGTATCTTCAATTTTTATTCCACCCGTTATGTTAATAAAAACATCTTTTACTCCAATTTTAAACCCTGCCTTTTTTTCAAGTATTGCTAAAAGCATATTAAGTCTTTTAGAGTTAAATCCATTTGAGATTCTTTGAGGAGTTCCATAAACAGCACTACTAACAAGTGCCTGTATTTCTATCATGATTGATCTATCACCATCTAAAGTTACAGCTATCGCCGAACCAGGCTCTGTGTTTTGTTTTTTTGAAACAAATAATTCACTAGGATTTGCTACAGTCTTTAGGCCACTTTGATTCATTTCATAAATTCCTATTTCATTGGTTGATCCAAATCTATTTTTTTTTGAACGTAAAATTCTAAATTGATGTTGTTTGTCACCCTCAAAATGTAATACAGTGTCCACCATGTGTTCTAAAATTTTCGGTCCAGCAATATTACCGTCTTTGGTTATGTGTCCTACAATTAAGATTGGTAGTCCGATACTTTTTGCCAGTTTGATAAGAATGCTAGTGCATTCTTTTATTTGAGTAGTGCTGCCTGGACTGTTGTCAAACAAATCAGTTTGGACTGTTTGTACAGAGTCTAAAACAACTATACCAGGCTTAATTTTATTAATATTTTTTAAAATTATTTCAAGATTAGTTTCAGTCAGCACATAGCAATTCTTTGGATTTTTTGCTATTCTTTCGGCTCTAAGTTTTAACTGCTCAGCACTTTCCTCACCAGAAACATATAGAACACTTTTAGGTGAATTGATAGAGTTTTGAAGTAAAATTGTTGATTTACCTATTCCAGGCTCTCCAGAAATTAGTACCACTGAACCACGAACTAGTCCACCACCTAAGACTCTATTAAATTCATCATCAGTAAATTTAATCCTTTCATTTTCCAGACTTGTTATTTCACTAATATTTTTAACTACTGATTTCGTTTGTACTAAATCATTTTTGGGACCTTTTTTAATTATATCTTCTTCAATTGAGTTCCATGATCCACACTTTGCGCATTGACCCAACCATTTTGGATATTGTGCTCCGCAAATTTTACAAGAATAAATTTTTTGTTTTGATATCATTTAAATTGAGTTTCCTTTTTTAGGGAAAATAATAGTCGGATTGAAGCTTTTTGCATCTTCAAAGTCAACCAGTGCATAACTAACTATAATCACTTCATCACCCTTGCTGATTTTCTTTGCTGCAGGACCATTTATGAAAATATCACCAGAACCTTTATCACCTTTTATTACATAAGTTTCCAGCCTCTCACCATTTGTTAAATTTAATACTTGTACTTTTTCACCAACAACTATG
>CACKBA010000001.1 GCA_902598295.1 uncultured Bacteroidota bacterium | reverse complement strand
TGAAACATCTGTTGGCAAGTACCCATGTGAGGTTGTAAGAAAGATTGGCAAAATTATTTCTAGTGTTCAGAATGCAGAGTTTGGCATAGTAGAAACTGGGGCTGTAAACATTAGCAAAGAAAGGTTAATTACAAATTCTATATGCTATCACGCTGCACTACTGGCAGACAACATAAAGGCATCCGCGATTTGTACTTTAACAAATAGCGGGTATACAGGTTGGGAAATATCTTCTTACAGACCTAAATCACTGGTTCTTGTGTTTACCTCAAATATTAGAATCTTGTCTCAACTTAATCTCCTTTGGGGAGTTAAATGTATATTTTATGACAAACTTGAGAGCACTGATAAAACTGTTGAGGAGGTTAATGAATTGGCTCTCCAAAGAAGGTATATTAAAAGGGGTGATTTTGTAATTAATTTAGCAGCCATGCCAATTAAGGAAAAAGGTCAGGTTAATACTTTAAGGGTTACCAAGATTGAATAAAGTCTCATGGATTCTCAAAGACAAAAAAAGGTTTCAACACTTATCAAAAAAGACATTGGTGTAATCATAGACTCTTTTTTAAGAAATAGAGTTTTTAAGGGTGTCTTAGTTTCCGTTACCAAGGTCAAAACAACGTCAGATTTAAGTCAATCAAAAGTTTTTTTAAGTGTCTTTCCATCTGGAAAAACCACTGAATTGCTTAGTTTTTTGGTTAAGAATAAGTTTGAAATTAAAAGGAAGTTTATTTCTTTAGTTCGTGGTCAACTCAGAGTAATGCCTGAAATTAATTTTTTGATAGATGATTCCCTTGATTACATAGAAAAAATAGAAAATGTAATTAAAAATGGAGGAGAAAATCCAATCAAGAAATAATTGTGAAACCAACTGACTTCATTGCTTTAAAATATTTTTTCTCTAGAAAAAACTATAATATAGTTTATATTATCTCTATTTTTTCTGTTTTAGTTCTTGCGATAGCTAACTTTTCTTTCCTAACTATTCTTTCTGTATTTTCTGGATTAGAAGAATATTCCTTGTCGTTTTCTAAATCCTTTGATCCTGATATAAAATTGAGACCCGCATCAGGTAAGGTGCTTAAAATAACAGAGAGTGATATTAAATTAATCCGAGAAACTGAAGGTGTTTCAAATGTTTCTAAAATAATTATAGGAAAAGCTGTGATTCAAAATGGAAATAAAACTGAATTTGCTGAAGTCATAGGTGTCGATGGTGAGTTTGAAAAGGTTATATTAATTGATTCCATAATGGTTGTGGGAGCTTTTGCAGAGCTTAATAATTACACTTCTTACACGAGCAGTTCGTTGTCGCGAAAACTTGATTTGACTTTATACAATAGTTCTGGTCAATATCTAGTTAGTACCCTTTCTAGTGATTACTTAAACTTTTTTATTCAACCTTTTAGTAACTCTGAGTGGTTGGTTTCAAATGGTGTTTTTAGGACCAGGAACGACGACAATGAAAATAGAGTTGTAGTAAGTTTACCTATTGCTTCTAAATTATTTGGTTATGAAAAAAACACTTATAGTGAAGTTTTATTAAAAACTACTGGTAATTCAAATGACGTGAAAAAGAAAATAGAAAAAGCATTGCCTAATATAAGCGTTTTGACTCACAAAGAACAAAATGAGACGCTTTATAAAATAATGCAGTCTGAGAGGCTGATTGTAATTGCAATCATGTTCTTTATTGTTTTAATTTCTGCCTTCAATGTTGTTGCTGCAGTTTCAATGTTAATTATTGAAAAAGAGAACAATATTAAAACGTTTAAAGCTCTAGGTATGAACAGAGGAGAGGTTTTTCAAATATTCTTAAAAAACGGTATGCTAATTAATTTTAGTGGTTTAGTAATAGGTCTGCTTGTCTCAACAACTTTAATCCTTATTCAAGCAAATTATTCTATAATATCAATTCCAGGACTTGACATACCTTACCCTGTTTCATTAAAAATAGAAAACATTGTAATTATGATGGTTTGCGCTTTTTTTGTTTCTATTTTTTCTTCTTACTTAGGGGCTCTTGCCTCAAAAAAAATTAAATAAAAACCGGTTGAGAGGCAAATTGTTTTTTTAAATCGCTAAACAAGAGTAGTAATTCATCGGAATGGTCAGTAGTCACCATTATATTTCGATATTTTTTAAAATCAGGAATCCCTTTAAAGTAATTTGAATAATGTCTTCTTGTTTCGAGAACACCTAACTTTTCTCCCTTCCAATCTATAGACATTCTAAGGTGCTTCTCGGCCATTTCAATTCTCTCGTTTATAGAGGGAGGAGGCAAATGTTCACCTGTTTTAAAGTAATGCTTAACCTGGTTAAAAAACCACGGATTACCAATTGATGCTCTACCAATCATGGCTCCATCCAAACCAAATTCATCTCTCATTTCTACTGCTCTTTCAGGGGTGTTTACATCTCCATTTCCAAATACCGGTATTTTCATTCTCTGGTTATTTTTTACTTCTGAAATTAAGGACCAGTCTGCGCTACCTTTATACATTTGCGCACGAGTTCTTCCGTGTATGGTTATTGCCTTTGCTCCAGCATCTTGTATTCTCTCAGCAACTTCAACTATTTTAATTGTTTTTTCATCCCATCCCAACCTGGTTTTTACGGTTACAGGGAGTTTTGTTCTTTTTGCCATTTCTCTTGTCAGCAACTCCATTTTATCAATGTCTTTTAAAATGCCAGCACCAGCACCTTTGCAAACTACTTTTTTTACAGGACACCCAAAGTTTATGTCAATAATATCTGGGTTTGTTTTTTCCACTATATCAATGGACTTAAGCATTGAATCTAGATTGGCTCCAAAGATTTGAATACCCACAGGCCTTTCTTTTTCGTAAATATCTAGCTTCATTACACTTTTAGCAGCATCTCTAATCAAGCCTTCACTAGAGATAAACTCTGTATAAACAACATCCGCCCCGTTTTCTTTACAAAGTGCTCGAAAGGGAGGGTCACTAACATCTTCCATGGGAGCTAACAGTAAAGGAAATTTTCCAAGTTCTATGTCTCCAATTTTTACCATTTTCACGCAAATTTAAACTAATATCTTTTAGACTGAAAAGGCATTAATTAATTTATATTTGTAAATCCCAATGAGCCTGATTAGAAACTTTTGCATTATTGCACATATAGATCACGGAAAAAGTACTCTTGCTGACCGACTACTTGACATTACTGGAACAATCTCTGACAGAGACAAGCAGGATCAGTTACTTGATGATATGGACCTAGAGAGAGAAAGAGGAATTACAATAAAATCCCATGCTATTCAAATGGAATATACCCAAAATGGTCAAACCTATACACTAAACCTTATTGACACACCGGGCCATGTAGATTTCTCTTACGAAGTTTCAAGGTCAATTGCTGCATGTGAGGGTGCTTTGTTGATTGTAGATGCTGCTCAAAGCATACAGGCTCAAACCATTTCTAACCTTTATTTGGCATTAGAAAATGATTTAGAAATTATCCCTGTATTAAATAAAATTGATCTTCCGTCTGCAAAACCTGATGAAGTATCGGATGACATAATTGATTTGTTAGGCTGTAAATTAGAAGAAATAATAAAAGTTTCCGCAAAGACAGGTGAAGGTGTTGATGTAGTCTTAGAAGAAATAGTTAATAGAATTCCTGCACCAAAAGAATCAAGTGAGGAGAATTTAAAAGCTTTGATTTTTGATTCAGTATATAATCCGTTTAGAGGCATTGAAATCTATTTTAGGGTTTTTTCAGGAAAAATTAAAAAAGGGCAAGAAATTAAATTTTTAGCTACAAATAAAAATTATTTTGCTGATGAAGTTGGTACCCTAAGTTTAAAACAAATCCCAAAAAATGAAATAGGTTGTGGGGATGTGGGTTATTTGATTACTGGAATAAAAAACGCCAAGGAAGTAAAGGTTGGAGACACAATTGTTGATGCCAAAGCAAAGGAAATTGAGGCGGTGTCTGGTTTTGAAGAGGTTAAACCAATGGTATTTGCAGGTATATATCCGGTTGACACGGATGATTATGAAGATTTGCGGTCTTCAATTGAAAAGCTTCAGTTAAATGATGCTTCATTGGTGTTTAGTCCTGAAAACTCCTCCGCTTTAGGTTTTGGTTTTAGGTGTGGTTTTTTAGGCATGCTTCACCTTGAAATAATACAAGAAAGGCTTGAAAGAGAGTTTAATATGTCCGTAATAACAACCGTTCCAAATGTTTCATACCACGCTTATACTAAAAAGGATGCTGTTAATAATATCATTGTTAATACCCCCTCTGACTTACCCGAACCTACATATCTTGATCGTGTCGAGGAACCATATATTAATGCTTCTATAATAACTAAATCAGATTTTGTTGGTCCAGTTATGAATCTTTGCATTGAAAAAAGAGGAATCCTCAAAAACCAGACATACCTGACGACTCAAAGAGTAGAACTTATTTTTGACATGCCTTTGGCCGAAATTGTTTTCGATTTTTATGACAGACTAAAATCTATTTCTAAAGGATATGCTTCATTTGACTATAGTCCCATTGGGTTTAAGCAATCCAAACTTATTAAACTTGATATTTTATTGAACGGGAATCCGGTTGACGCTTTATCTGCTCTAATTCATTTTGATAACGCATACTCCATGGGTAAGAAAATTTGTGAAAAACTAAAAGAACTGATTCCAAGGCAACAGTTTGATATCCCTATTCAAGCCGCAATCGGAGCAAAAATTATCTCAAGGGAGACAGTAAAAGCTGTTAGGAAAGATGTTACTGCTAAGTGTTATGGTGGTGATATAACAAGGAAAAGAAAACTTCTTGAAAACCAGAAAAAAGGGAAAAAGAAAATGAGACAAATTGGTAATGTTGAAATCCCGCAACAGGCTTTCATGGCAGTACTAAAACTAAATGACTAACTTTAATTTGATTTTAAACCATTTATATTGTATGAAAGCAATTTATATTATGCCTTTTATTTTTTTCTTTTTGTCTTGTAACGATAATGATAATGGACAAACTAATAATGAAGGTGAGACTGCCAACGATGTTACAATACCATTAAGTGTTTATCAAAAAATTTATAAAACAACCAGTGATATTTATATCGATGGGGGATTTGTTTATATCAGCACTAATGGTGTGCCCGATCATAAAAGCCCCTATTTCTTGGGCACAGAATGGGAGAATGAAAAATATGCTGATTATGATGGTTCAAATCCATTTGTTACCAACTTCAACCTTAATCCTAATCGGATTTCGGCTTTATCGTTAACATTTAAAATACCTATTCGTCCTAGAAAAGGGAACGGAAACAACCCGACAAGAATGGGTGAAATTGGAGTCTCTTTAAACGGTGTTCCGTTTTACAATCAATATGCGGGCATGAACCAACCTTTGACTAGAGAGGTTAATTCATTTGATCAATATAATGGGCATCCTGCTCCCATGGGGCCTGGACAAGAAAATGGCAGAAATGGACGCTATCACTATCATATGGAACCTTTCTGGCTTACTCAAAATCACGGCAAGGATGGGCTTATTGGTTTCCTTTTGGACGGTTTTCCTGTATATGGACCTCAAGAAAGCGGTAGAACAATTAATAGCTCCGACCTAGATGAATACCATGGCCATAGCCACGCAACATCGGATTTTCCTGAGGGTATTTATCACTATCACACAACTGCAGATGACCCATATTTAAATGGTAGCGGATACTATGGAACGCCTGGTACAGTTAGTCAGTAGTTTAATGTTCGCCATCGGGTTAACTGCCTGTAGCACCCCTTCTATTGTTAAAAAAGATTCTGAAAATCTTGATTTAAGAAAAAGAGTGGTTGAGTTTAATAAAAGTCCCTATACAGGTTTTGTATATGAAACGTATGAAAATGAAGATACTGCTTCTATTGAGTTTTATAAAGCTGGTCTAAAGCATGGTGTTTGGAAAAAATTCTATCCTGGCGGTGTTTTAAAAGAAGAAAGATTTTTTAAAAATGGAAAAAAAGAGGGAAAATATCAGGGTTTTTATGCTAACGGAAATAAAAATTTTTCGTTTAATTTTTTTGACGACGAGTATCATGGAACAAACAGGATATGGACGGGTGATGGGGTATTGATTGAAGAGTTAAATTATTATCATGGTTATGAAAAAGGTAGTCAAAAGACCTGGTATTTAGACGGAAAAATAAAGTCAAACTACGTGATTAAAAACAACCGAAGATATGGATTGTTGGGAACAAAAAACTGTGTGAATGCAAGTGAAAAAATTTTTTAAATTATTTATAGTTTGTTGTTTTATTATTTCGTGTTATGAAAATAAAGAGGCTTTGCCTTTTTACAACTCTCCTGATTTTACACCAATTTTTGAAGAACCAAAATCGGAGATACACATTATAAAAGAGTTTGTGTTTACTAATCAAAATGAAGAAGATTTTGGTAGCATGGATTTAGTTGGTAAAATTCATGTTGCAAATTTTATGTTTACTTCTTGTACAAATATTTGTCCTGTTATGACAACCAACATGACAAAAATTGAAAATGAATTTGAAAATGATGAAGGTGTTCAGTTGGTTTCTTTTACTGTAACCCCTTGGATAGATAGTCCTGAGCTTTTAAAGCGCTATAAAAAAGAGTTCACTCAAAACTCTTCCAATTGGAACTTTCTAACAGGTGACAAAAAGAAAATATACAAACTTGCAAGAGAATCTTATTTTGCGGAGGAAGAAATTGGTTTTACAAAAGATAGTTCTGACTTTTTACACACTGAGCATTTCTTGCTCGTTGATAAAAAATTGCGCATACGCGGCATATACAACGGAACTTTAAAGCTTGAAATGATGCAAATAATAGAAGATATTAAAACACTAAAAAAGTTTAATTAGATTTTTCTTCTTCGACTTTTTTCTTGTATCGTTGCCACAATTTGGTTTGGTTTGTTTCTAATGAAACTGATCGACCATCAATGTATGCATGAGACAAGTTATTGGTTCTCATGTCGAGAGCATCACCATGAGAAACGAACAGTGTGGCACTCTTGCCAACTTCAATTGAACCATAATTATCCTCAATGCCTAAAACTTTTGCCGCATTAAGGGTAATTGATTCAACTGCTTTCTCTTTTTCAACACCGTAAGCAGCAAAACTTCCTGCAAAAAAAGGAAGATTTCTTGTGTTCATCCTTGTCATTTCGCCAGTTGCGTCAACAGCAACCGTTACACCTTTATTAATAAGTTGAGAAGCAAGTCTAAATCTAGATTTTACATCCTCATCTTCCATCGAAGGTAGGTTATGGGGTTGCTCTAATGCAATTTTAATATTATTGTCTGCTAAAAAGTCTCCAGCGCCCAATGAGTTTGTTCCCCCAACTACTACAATGTTTTTAATTTTTTGGTCTTGAAGAAACCTTACTCCGTCCTTTATTTGTTTTGCATCATCAGCATGTAAAAAGATTGTCGCATTTCCGTTGAAGACGGGTGCCATTGCCTTGTAGGGTAAACTAACTGGGTTTGGGTTAGGTTCGTTTAGATATGCTTTAGACGAATCAAAGAAGTTTTTAATCTCCTCTACATTTAAGTCATATTTGTCGCTCTTTTTGATTATGGATGGACCTCTGTAGTAGGAATATCCGGTCCTAGAATAGGGAGACGGCCAGTTTAAGTGGATGCCTTGATCATAGCGAATAACAGCATCTTCCCAGTTCCAAGCATCCAATTGTACAACAGATGATGAACCGCTTATTATTCCTCCATTTGGAGCAATTTGAGAAATCAACACTCCATTCATTCGCATTGTCTCTACAACTTTTGACTCTGCGTTATATGCAATTATTGATCTTACATGCGGTAAAAAATCACCAATTTCATCATCGTCAATAGTTGCTCTAACGGCATCGATTTCACCTAGCCCCAAACTGGTGTTAAGCGCAATAAATCCTGGATAAATATGTTTATTTCTGGCATCAATAATGATTTCATAATTGATGTCTGGTGGCTCAGTTGAAACATAAGTTATTTTACCCTCATCAAATCCAACAAAAGCGTTTTCTAAAAGATCTCCATTTCCTAAATGAATGGTTCCGTAACTTATAAGTGTGCTTTTTGATTGTTTTTTACCTGGAACTTGTTGGGAATGAACAGCCAAAAACATTGCTAAAAATATTATATAAAAAATCTTATTGTACATTTTCATTAACTATATCAATTGTTTCACATTCAAAATATCTTTTGTCAATTACAGGGGCTGGTTGTGTCTTTGCTCCGCTCTTTTTGGCCTCTTTAAGTTGGGTAATAATAATTTCTCTTTCTTTTTCATTGTGTTTAATTTTTTCATCCAACTTCATGTAATCATAAAAGATAGCACCCTCGATAATTGTTTTTTCTGCTACGGCATAAATTGAAAGTGGATTGTGTGACCATATCACTAAATCTGCATGTTTCCCAGGCGCGATGCTTCCTACTTTATCATCAATTCTTAAAAGCTTTGCGGGATTTAATGTCACATACTTCCAGGCTTCCTCTTCACTTAAGCCTCCATATTTTACTGCCTTTGCTGCTTCCTGGTTTAAACGTCTTATCATTTCTGCATTATCAGAGTTGTAAGCAACCGTTACACCTGCCTCAGTAAGAATAGGTCCATTGTACGGTATAGCGTCTATAACCTCGTATTTATACGCCCACCAATCAGAGAAAGATGACCCTCCTGCTCCATGTTTGGCCATTTTTGTGGCAACTTTGTATCCCTCAAGGATATGCGTAAATGTATTTATTTTAATTCCAAAACTTTCTGCAACTTTCATTAGCATGTTGATTTCACTTTGAACATAAGAGTGACATGAAATATGTCTCTCTCCCCTCAATATTTCCCAAACGACCTCCATTTCAATATCATATCGAGGTTTTGGTGTTTTAGATTTAGTCCTTTTAGGAAGGCTATTATATTTATCCCACTGCTCACCATATTCTTTTGCTCTTTGGAAAAAGTCCACGTAAACCTGCTCGACACCCATTCTAGATTGAGGAAATCGTGAGTAACTTGACCAATTGGATTGTTTTACGTTTTCACCAAGGGCAAACTTGATGAACTTTGCCGCATCCTTCATCAACATGTTTTCTGCAGTTTCTCCCCACTTTAATTTTACAATGGCTGATTGCCCTCCAATTGGATTAGCTGACCCGTGTAGAATTTGAATAGTTGTAACTCCACCTGAAAGTGTTCTATAAATTGATATGTCGTTGGGGTTTATGACATCTGCAATAGTAACCTCTGCTGAGGAATTATGACCCGATTCATTTATTGATGATGCGGCAATGTGTGAATGTTCGTCAATAACTCCAGATGTTAAGTGTTTATTTGTCCCATCAATTTCTCTTGAGTTATTATTATTCTGTAAGTTTTGTCCAATTGCAACAATTACACCATTTGAAACTGCAACATCCGTATTTTGAAGTATGCCTTCTGCCTCATTTGTCCAAACAGTTGCATTACGGATAATCATATTTTCTGACTGTGGAACTGTTTTGTTTCCGTAAGCTTTGTTTGGGAAGGTTACTGGCACAAAATCGATTGCTTTTATTTTTTTATCTGCTTTTTTAACTGTGTCGTTAACAACTTGTTTATTTTTTGATGTTGGTTTAATTTCTTTTTTAACAACATGTTTTACTCCAATTACCCAATTTTCATAAATCTCTGAATTCTCATCAAAAATTGGTTTTGAGGTAACCAAAAAGTTTGCGTATGATCCTTTGGTTAATTCACCTGTAACTCCCTTTATTTTTAAAATTAAGGCGGGGTTAACAGTAAGGGCTTCTAGTGCTGATTTTGTCGACAACCCTCTTCTTATAGCTTTTCTAATGTTGGGTAGCAATTCTGATTTCTTTTTTAAACCACTGGATGTAACAGAAAATTGAATGTTATTTTTTTCCAGTATATACAGATTGGAAGGAGCCTGATTCCACTCTCTCAAAGAACCTAGACTTATTTTTTTTGTTAAATCTGGGTCTGAAACGTCATAGGCCGCCGGAAAATTAACAGGGATAATCAGTTTGTTTTTGTACTTAAGTACTGCGTTTAAATCCATGTATTCAAGTCCAGATCCAACTACAGCAAACGGAATATCAAGTTCTTTGGATATTTTTAATGCTCTTAAAAAATTTAAATTTGATCCTGAATTCCAAATTTTAGGCATAGCCTTGTTTTTTATCGCAGTTTCAATCGCATAGTCTTTATTTTTAGCCTGACCTGCCGAATACCACTCTAAATCGTGGAAAAACTGTCTTATGAGAGCCATGCTTCCCATTATTGATGTAGGGTAGGACTGATTTGAAAGGGCGTTTCTGTTAAAAGAGTAAAACTCTGTACTGTTGTTTGATAAAACCCTTTGATTTTCATTTGATGAGTCACTTAAAGCAAGAAGAATTCCTGTGCCGCTATGAATTCCATTGGAACGGTGTGTGTTTACAACCCCAAAACCAGAAGCTCTTAGTTCCTTGGCTTTGCTGCTGTCATATTTATAATCTAGATATGCTTTATAGTCACTTAGTATGTGGTCATTCCAATAAAAACCTTCTCTAGTTGGACCATACATGGCGCTTCTGGTAGAATACGCCAGTCTTTTGGCTTCTTTAATAGACATTGATGACGTTGTTTCTATAAAGGAAGGATAGATGAATTTATCTTTTTGGTCAATAATAATGGTGTTTTTGGGCATCTTAATACCCTTGCCAACATTAATTATTTTTCCATCCCTAAAAATAATTGTCCCGTTTTCAATGGTCTTCTCTGAATTAACAACAATTGTAGCATTAACAAAAGCTTTATAGGGCTCATTAACAACCTTTACCCCACTATTGGTTGGAAAATATTCTTTTTGTGAAAAGACAAAAAGCGGAATAAGCATAAGTAATGTGACCAAATGTTTGCTAAAGTTGTTTTCAAATTTCATTTTAGGTTATTTATATTCTTTTTTTGCAGCATATATCAATGCGTTATATAAGTTAGCCATTTTCCCTGATTTTGATATTTCTTGAAATCCAATTTCTTCCATCATGCTAAGTCGGACTTTAGAGTTTACTTCAATTCCTGATTCAATTATAATTTTTTTCAGTTGATGTGCTTTTAGTTTTGGGAAGTATGACTTAAGTACGGCCGCAACACCAGCCACACATGGAGAGGCCATAGAAGTCCCGCTATATCTAGCATATTCATCCTCTGGAACAAGAGACTGAATTAAAACCCCTGGCGCAAAAACATCTACATTAATCTTTCCATAGTTCGAAAAACTCGCTTTAAGACCTTTACCCATAAATGGACTAAGTGCTCCGACAGTAATGAAGTTGTCTGAAACCTCTGGTCCATTTTTATAAGAGTCATTAGGATAAGCTGGAATAGCATCTAGATCATTGTTGTCATTACCCGCAGCATTTACTATAAGGACGTCTTTTGAGGCTGCATATGCAATCGCTTCTCTTACTTTATCACTGTGTGGAGAAAACCCTTTGCCAAAACTTGTGTTGATAATGTCTGCGCCGTTGTCTGCAGCATATATAATTCCCAACGCAACATCTTTATCATATTCATCGCCGTAAGGAACGACTCTTAAACTCATGATTTGAACATTATTCGCAACCCCTTTTACCCCAATACTATTATTTCTTTCAGCAGCAATAATTCCTGCAACGTGTGTTCCGTGAGATTCATCAGGTCTTGAGTGCATCACATTGTTGTCTCCATAATAAATTTCATCAAAGTTATCTGGGTCATCACCTGTGGTTCTACCCTTAAAATCATAGTTCAAGTAGTATTTTAATGTCTCTTCTCCTCTAGCTTCGGAAAGTCGCTTGTCATAATCTTTCTGTGCAGCTTCTTTCTCTGGAAAATCAACACCTTTGGCAAGAAGTCTTGTTAACTCTAACTGCTCATAATAGGCTTCACCCAAAAAATTCCAACCATAAACATCGTCAACAAAACCATTTTTATCGTCATCAATGTTATTTCCTGCTATTTCGTTTTTGTTTTTCCATAGATTATCTTTTAAATCTTCGTGGCCAATGTCTATCCCTGAGTCTAGCACAGCAACAACCACTGGCTTTCCTTTAAAGTCCTTAATTATTTCATTATATGCCTTATCAACACTCATGCCTGGCACACTGTCGGTGATGGGGTCTAGGTGTTGCCAATTGTTTCTATCTGCTTCTGTTGACAAAGCAGTTTTAGGAATAGCATTCGGTGGACTAGAAAGGTATTCGCTAGTTACTTTTAATGTTTGACAAGAAGCAAACATTAAAATAAATACGGAGATGTATGTTAGGTTTTTCATATTTAGTTAGTTCGAATTAAGTGAGGTGTTGAAATTAATCAATTGTACATAATTTTAAAACTATTATTATTTATTATTTAAAGGTTTGGTTATATTTATTTTAACTGATGAAAAAACTACAAAGAACCCTTTCTCTGCCTGGAGCAATTGCTGTTAGTGTTGGTGGGATGCTCAGTGGTATTTTTGTTCTACCAGGACTTGCTGTTGGTATTACTGGTTCATCTGTTTGGCTTGCTTTTCTGGTTGCTGCCCTATGTATTCTTCCTGCTGTTTTGTCAAAGTCTGAACTGGCCACAGCAATGCCCAAATCTGGAGGAACATACGTATACATCGAGAGGGCATTTGGGCCTTTATTTGGTACTATTGCTGGGATTGGACTTTGGTTGTCTCTTCTTTTAAAGAGTGCTTTTTCATTGGTTGGTCTTAGTTTTTATCTGTATGTTTTGATAGAGGTCGATGAATCATACACAAAATACATTGCCTTGTTGGCATTGCTTTTCATTCTTCTATTAAATGTATTTGGGGTAAAAAAGGTTGAAAAAACACAACTGATTATAGTTACAATTAGTGTGTTGTCACTAATAACGATTGTTTTTTTTGGATTTAACTCGTTTGATTCCAGGTTAATGGACCCTGTTTTTTCAGATGGCAATTCCGGTTTTATTGCGGGGGTTGCTTTCTTGTATATTTCATATGCAGGAGTTACTAAAATTGCTGCAGTGGCTGGAGAAATTAAAAATCCTGAAAAGAATCTGCCCAGAACCATGATTATCTCCTTGCTTTTAATTACCACAGTTTATGTCTTGGTTGCTTTGGTGTTGGTTGGAAATATCGACCAATCTGTTTTGTCCACAGACATCAAACCTATTCACACTTTGTTTCAAACAATCGGGGGTGACTACTTTGGGTATTTTGCGGCTGTTGTTGGTGTTATAACCTTAATGTCGATGGCGAACTCTGGGGTTTTGGCTTCATCTCGTTTTCCTTTTGCTATGGCTAAGGACAAAATGATGCCTGGGTTTTTAGGATTGGTAAACTCCCGGTTCATGACTCCTGTGGCTGCAATTTTAACAACCTCTTTGCTGATTGGTCTTGCAATTATATATCTCGATGTTATAAAAATTGCCAAACTAGCTAGTGCTTTTAAGGTTCTCATGTTTATTTTTAATGAATTGTCCGTGATTGTACTCAGAGAAACCAATGCGCAGTGGTATAGGCCTTCTTTCAGATCTCCGCTATATCCTTATGTACAACTCTTTGGTATTTTCAGTGGTATTATTCTTCTTGCCTTTTTGGGCATAATGCCCATCATTTCTGTTTTTGGGGTTTTTGTTCTTGGGTTGTTAATCTTTCTTGTATATGGTAGAAATAGTGACAGAAGTGGTGTGATATCAAATTATGGTATTTTATCTTTTTTATTCAAGGGGTCTTCGTCTTCAAACAACAAATCCTCAAATAAAAACGACAACTATGAGGAGGTAACAGATGCGGATGCAGAAATTGTCGTCCCCTTGTTAGGAGACGAAACTTCAACCGAAATGCTGGTTGAAATTGCTGCATCCATTAATGATAGGTCAAAACTAAACACTGTTGACCTTATTGAAATTCCAAATCAAACTTTTTTAGAGGCTGTTGATATTAATTCTCCTATATCAGAATCGAAAAAAAGACGGGTGCTGGCATTAAAAAAGACAAAAAACATTGATGTGTCCTATGAAAGCTTAACAACTCATGATGTTGCGAACTCCATCAACAACATTACAGGGCAAAGCGCATGTAAATGGTTGGTTATGGAGTGGGATGGTAGAGAAAGTTCTGGTATATTTATTGGGAATCCCATCGGATGGCTTTTAAGAAATGTGAACTCGAGTCTTGCTTTATTTAAAGATAATGGGGTGAGAAGTTTTTCAAGAGTTTTAATTGCCGTACGACCGGGAAGAAGAAATAAGCGCTTTATAGATGTTGCTGATAAAATTTGTAGACACTTTGGTGCATCACTTACACTTTTAAACATCGTGTCTGAATCTGCTAACAATCAGAAAATCAAAAGAACAGAGAAAAGCTCTATAGAATTAATATCGGAAACAAAATCAAAATCAGTTGTAAAAATCATCAAAAGCAACAACCCGGTTGAAGCAATTTCTGAGGAATCAGCCAGCTATGATTTGTTAATTTTAGGAACTCCTGAGAAAGACAACTGGATACGTGTGTTGTTTGGTTCCGGTGAAGATAGATTTGTAAAAAAAGCTGCTTGCTCTGTTTTACGACTAACCATTAAATGATATGAAACTACATGCAATTGAGGCGGGAAAATTCAAACTAGACGGAGGTGCTATGTTTGGTGTGGTTCCAAAAAGTATCTGGCAACAAACAAACCCGGCGGACTCAAACAATATGATTGAAATGTCAGCAAGATGTCTGCTGATAGAAGATGGGAAAAGGCTTGTGTTGATTGATACGGGCATGGGGAACAAACAAGGTGAAAAATTTTTTGGATACTACTACAGATGGGGAGAAGAAACTCTGAGGTCATCATTGAATCAGTCAGGGTTTCATCTTAATGATATTACAGATGTTTTTCTAACACATTTGCACTTTGACCATTGTGGGGGTGCAGTATCCAGAACAAAAGATGGGTCACTTGAAACTACTTTTAAAAACGCTACCTACTGGAGCAACGAAGAGCATTGGGGTTGGGCTACCAAACCAAACAAAAGAGAGGTGGCATCATTTTTAAAAGAAAATATTCTTCCAATTGAGGAGTCTGGACAACTTAAATATGTTGAAAAAAATCCGTCTGATTATTTAACAAGTATCGATTTAGGGTTTGATGTTCTTTTTGTTGACGGTCACACAGAAAAACAAATGGTTCCAATAATTACTTGTGGTGATAAAAAAATAGCATACGCTGCTGATCTTATACCCACTCACGGACACATTCCGCTTCCTTATATTATGGGCTATGATGTCAGACCTTTGTTGTCTTTGGGCGAGAAAGAAAAGTTTCTAAACCATTGTTTTGAAAACAACATTTTCTTACTTTTTGAACACGACTCTAATGTTGAGTTGGCATCACTTATAAAAACCGAAAAAGGAATTCGTATTGATAAAAAACTTAAACTCTCTGAACTGATTTGAAACAATTTTTGATACTTCTTTTGTTGTTTATTCCTATACTCAAGGGTCAGGGTCAGTACTGGCAACAACATGCTGAATACTACATGGACTTTGAGATGGATGTTTCTGATTTCTCTTTTAATGGCGAACAGGAGCTTGTATACACCAACAATTCACCAGATACAATTACAAAGGTCTATTATCATTTGTTTTTTAATGCTTTTAGGCCTGGAAGCCAAATGGATGTAAGGTCTCGTACAATTAGAGATCCCGATAGGCGTGTTGGAAGTAGAATTTTTGAACTTGAAGAAAAAGACTTTGGAGAATTGAATGTTCTTTCTTTAAAACAAAATGGAAGAACACTTGACATTAGTCAAAGAGAAACCATTCTTTTGGCAAAACTTGACAAACCTCTTCTGCCAGGTGAAAAAACTACTTTAGATATGAAGTTTGAAGGGCAGGTTCCAAAGCAAATTAGGCGTTCTGGAAAAATGAGTAAAGAGGGGGTGCATCTTACCATGACTCAGTGGTTTCCAAAGTTGTGTGAATATGATTCTGAAGGCTGGCACCCAAACCCTTATATCGCTCGTGAGTTTCATGGTGTTTGGGGAAACTATACGGTTGACATCACTATCGATAAAAACTATGTGGTTGGGGGAACAGGTTATTTAATGAATGCTGATGAAATTGGGCATGGTTATGCAAAAAAGACCAAGTCAAAAAACAAAGAAACTCTCACTTGGAAATTTTATGCTCCAAACGTCCATGATTTTGCATGGGCGGCAGATCCTGAATACACACACGATATTGTCACATCAGAGACTGGGGTTGATTTACACTTTTTTTACAAGCCGACGGTTAATGTGGATGATTGGAAAAAACTGCAAGGAGACTCGTTAAAACTATTGGAATATTTTGAGCAAAACATTGGTCCTTACCCTTGGAAACAATATTCAATTATTCAAGGGGGTGATGGGGGAATGGAGTATGCAATGTGTACAATGATAACTGGCGAAAGACCATACTCTAGTTTGCTTGGGGTTACTGCGCACGAAATGTCTCACGCTTGGCACCAGCATGTATTGGCAACAAATGAGGCAAAACACCCTTGGATGGATGAAGGTTTTACGGAATATGCAACGTCACATTCTATAAACTATGTAAATGGGGTTAGTCCGAAGTTTCCAAACGAGAGCAGCTATGAAAGGTATTATGCACTTGCCAATTCTGGTGTTGAACAACCTCAAACCGTTCACTCAGACAGGTATGATTTTAATTTTGCATACGGTGCTAGCGCATACAGCAAAGGTTCTGTTTTCATGGCTCAACTGGGATATATAATTGGAGAGGAAAGTCTTAAAAAGACAATAAAAAGGTATTATGAAGACTTTAAATTCAAACACCCCACGCCAAATGATTTTAAACGTGTGGCTGAAAAAGTTTCTAATGTCGAACTGGAGTGGTATTTAAACGACTGGACAAGAACTGCAAACAAGATTGATTACACTTTGGATATTTCAGATGTTATACCAAACAGGGCTGTAAAAATCAAAAGAAAAGGACGCATTCCAATGCCGCTTGATGTTGTGGTTACATTTGAAGATGGAAGTTCTAAAATGTATTACATTCCAAACGATCTTTTATACCTGGATGACTCTAGCTCAAAAGCAATAATAGACCAAAAACTTGAACACCCTGTTTATAAAAACTCGTTGTCTGAAATTAAGCTTCTTGAATCATGGAATTGGGTAACGCCAGAGTATTCTTTTGTGGTTGATGGAAACAAAGGGATAACGAAGATTGAAATTGATCCATCAAAAAGACTGGCCGACGTGAACAGCGCTGATAATTCAATTTCTTTTGAATGAAATTAAAGCCGATTAAAGACAAAAAGAAAATTGAGAAAATATTTGAAAAAGGCACTTTATTAAGAGGGAGTAACATTTCAATAAAATTCTACAACTTTAATGATAACAAATCGTGTTATGGGCTAGCTGTACCAAAGAAAAACTTTCCACTTGCTGTAAGCAGAAACCTTATTAAAAGGAGGTTAAGAGAGCAACTTCAGCTCTATATTAGGACAAACACGATTAAAAAAGGGGTTTCGTTTTTTTTAATATACACCTCAAAAGAAATCATTTCCTCTAGCGATTTAAAAGACGCTCTGGAGTCTCTGGTAAAAAACTTTGATTCTGGAGTTAAATAGAGTTTGGATATGTGTAAATTGTATTAATAACTTAAATAATAATACAATGAAAAATATCAAAGAAATAACAATTGGCCTTTTTGCTGTTATAGGTTTTATCTCAATTATCACTGGTTTTACTAGTGAAAAAACATATAATTCATCTCAATACTCAATTCCCGAAAGCCATGTTTGGTCTATTCAAAATCCTACTGATGATGGTAGAAATAGGGTTTATTGCATCAATGCTATAACAGGTGAGGTCAGGGAAATTAAATTAGGTGGCTTAATAGATTTGAAGGTAATTGAATAGTGGCGGTGTTAAAGAATTATATTTTTTTAAATGGTGATTGTTCTTGATGGAGTTTAATTCAAGAAGAAATTACGTTTCTTCTAAAAAAAATTTAATTTTAATAAACATGTTTGATCAGGTTTTTAAAAATATCGATGATATACTATAGAAGGATTCTGGGTGATTCTCTTTGATTAATCACCCTTTAATCTATAGTAAACGAAGTGTTCAATGTCTTTTTTGTTGATTTTATATTTCGGCGCTCTTGGTGTGCCGTTGCTGTTTAACATGCCTCTTTGAAAGTCTGATAAATACCGGTGGTTGTCAGTGGTAATCTCAAGAATTAATACGTTTTTTATTGTTACGTTATTTTTCATTCTGTTGGCGTAGTTGGCAGTGGGGTTTCCTACTCCTTTCTCTTTTTTTAGTTTATTCCAATGGTCTCTGACTATAAGCTCATGGTCTATGTCTTTTTCTGTATCGTGCTCAACCACAAAAAACCAAACCTTTCCATATTTTTTAACTGCCTTGTCAATAACATTTTGGTCATTGGTTATTATTGCCCCCGTTGCTGTTGTGTGAGTTTTCAAATCCCCAAGAAAAACTTTTTCCGTGTTTTTTAAAAAAGTAAGGTCGAGATCTAATTCTGTATCTTTGCTGTGCACGCTAACGGTCTTGTCATGACTTTCTCTTTTTATGAATTTTTCAAAAAGAAACTCATTGTAAAAACCCGGCCACTCTGCTTGTAGCATGTTTCGGTAATTTGCTTTGACCATTTCATTGTATGCTGTTTTTCCGTTCCAGTTCTTGTTTAAGATGGTTTTTGCGTAATCCATACACACCTTTTTAGGGTTTGTTTTTATGTTTTTTTGATAAAACTTGTCTGAAAAGTTTTGGTACCATTCTTTTTGGTCGTTTAGAGTAAGTGTTTTATTTGTGTCTTTTGATAGGTTTTTAATGAATTTGACAAATTCGTTTTTTTTGAAAACCTGGACAAAGTTGTTTTTTTTATCGACCTTACTGAAGTACCCTTCTGAATCTGCTTTTTTCAAGTCGCTAGTGTAAATATGTGCAGAAGAGTTATTTGCTTTCTTGTTTACAAAATCTGCGTTTGCGTAAACCACAATTAACTCGTCTTCTTTTTGTTTCGTTTGAGTATAGACGCCTAGGATAATGGTTTTTGGGCTAGACATGTGCACTTTCCAGGTTCCTGGGATTTGAATTCTTTTTTTGAAAAAGGGGTGTGGGTGCCCTAAATAGGTAACGTTTTTAAATAAAATTAAGTGCTCTGCGTTTTGTGTTTTGAACAATATTCCTGGTCTCTTTTTTTTTACTTCCCCGAGTTTGCTAAAAAATTCGAAGAATTGTTTTTGTGATTTTGTGAGGTCTGGGGTTCGGGGTTCGTTTGTTTTTTTTCTATTGCTCACATCATTTTTTTTACCAGATATTCGACAACCTTAACGTTTACTGCGTTTCCAAACTGCTTAAGTGCTATTGGTCTTTTTTCGTGAGGCTTAAATGATTTTGGAAACGACTGTAAAAGCTTTGTTTCGTCTGAACTTAATCTCCTTCCGATTGGTCCAACTATTTGAGGATGATTCATTGCCACTAGCGTACTAAAATAATTGAGGCGTTTTACCCTTATTCCTGACGGTCTGAACTGTATCAAGCCGTCAAAAACCCCCTTACAATCTGCGCCACATTGCCACTCAAATTTTTTATGAGTTGGGACAACCCATTCTAAGTTTTCATATGATTTTCGCCAGATGTCAATCTTTTTTTTGTTCCTTAGATAAAGCTCTCTGCTTTTTCTCATAGCGGTTTTTTTCCAAGGTTGGTGGTCCTCGTCTATTTCGTCTTCAAAAAAAGAATTATACCATATTGGAAAGCCTACTGTTTTTATGTCAATAAGTTTATAGAACTCGTCCCACATTTTCAAAACCTTCAATTCATATTCGCTCATGTACAAACTCTTGTCTTTGGTTTTTTTAAACCTGAAGTACGAACTGATCTCGTCAGGCTTGAAGTTAACTTTTGGAACATCTATTTTGACTGGTGACCCCCCTCCTCTTACGCACAAGAAAAAAGTGCGTGGTCTGTAGACGGGAATTCCAAGGTTGTGAGGGCTAATGATTAAAGGTTTTTCGTCAATAGAATATCCTAGTTTTTTGAGTGTTCTTAAAATTGTTTTGTAGGTGTTTCCGTTGTCGTGAGAAACAATATTTGGAACGTTTTCTAAAATCAAATAAGGCGTTTTGTGATGGTCTGCTATTCTTGCAATATCAAAAAACAAGGTTCCTCTCGTATCTTCGAAGCCTTTTTTGTGTCCACCAATTGAAAATGGTTGACAAGGAAACCCTGCGCATAAAAGTTCATGTTTTGGAATGTCTTTGGCGTCAATTTTTGTAATGTCTCCTGCTGGTTTGAGTTTGTGGTTGTTTTCGTATACTGCCGCAGCGTTTTTATCAATCTCGGACGCAAAAACACATTCATACCCCCCGAGGTTGCTTAAGGCTTGGTGAAACCCTCCAATGCCAGCGAATAAATCTATGAACTTTATATTTTTGATGTAATAAAATTAGTTAATTTACAGCATATTTATTCGGTCTGTTCAGGAAACCGCTTGCTATTACATCCTTAATTGTTTTTAAACTATATTTGCAGTGCATCAAGAACGCAAATGCGTACCAACCGACAGCTCGTTGCACGGTGGTTTAGAATGCGGGGCTCCCAAAATAACGAGAAATCCTAAATTCTCTTGTTGCAGTTTAATTTAAATTGTAATAAAATGAAGAAACATAAAAAAATTCAAATACGTTTTGTGAAAAACACAAAAAAAAGAGCAATGTCAATTGACAAAGAAAGTCTTCGGCTTTATGCTGAAATGATGAGGGGGAGGTGGCATGGCAAGGTTTAGTGGAGAGGTTACGTTTAAGGTGAGGTTTAAGGACTTGGGGGTGCCAGTAGGATTTGGAATGACCAACTCCATCATTTTTCATGAATGCGCCACTCAAATCTACGTAAGGTCTGGATGGTGTAAAATTGACAGAAAAATCAAGGACCCTAGGTTTGAGGTTGAGGTTGTCGACAAGAAAATAGGTTGGTAAAGTCCAATTTTTGTAATTAGTTTTTATTAAATCAAATTGCGATATTTAGGTGTGACAAAAGAACTGCCTAAAAAATATATAAACAAGGTGCACCATTGCGACGTCATGGATCTGATGAAAAAGTTGCCTGACAATTCTGTTGATATGGTTTATGGTGACCCCGACTACAACGTAAACATTGTTTATGATGGGAGGAACTACACAACCAAGTTTGAGGATTATTTAGATTGGTACATAAGTCTAACTGATGAGTGTTTAAGGGTGTTAAAGCCTGATGGAAACATTATGATGATGAACTATCCCCAACCAAATGCCCACTTAAGGGTGAGGTGTCTTGAGGCTTCTGGTTCGGCTGCTCATATGGTTGAAGAGTATGTTTGGGTTTATCCTTATAATTTTGGAATGAGCAAAAGGAAGTTTACTCGTGCTCACAGAAGCATTCTGCACATAACAAAGTCTAAAAAAAACAAGTTTTATAGGGATAATGTTGCTGAGCCCTATAAAAACCCAAAAGACAAAAGAATTTTAAAGCTGATAAAAGAGGGGTCTAAGGGAAGAATGCCTTATAGTTGGTTTGAAAATAATCTTGTGAAGAATGTCAGTAAAGAAAAAACCATTCACGCTGCTCAAATTCCTAAAGCAGTTTCTAAAAAACTTATATATGCTTGTACGGAACCTGGGGATAATGTTTTGGTTTTATTCGGGGGAAGTGGGTCTGAATGTGAGGTTTGTGTGGATGGAAAAAGAAACTTTATTACCGCAGAACTTCAAAAGAAATATGTAAATTTAATACGGGGGCGTCTCAGAAAGAGAGAGATACCAAAAAAATATAAACTTTATAAATAATGGCAGAATCAAAGTTTAGCATAGAAGTAAGGCCTGAGTCACAGGAGATGTGGAGGTCTTTTGGAAAAAACCACTTTAATTTTACATCTCTACTTTGTGAACTGGTTGACAACAGTATCTCAAACTTTCTGGCTAACCCAAAGCTCCACAAAAAAGACATCCAGATTACAGTAAACCACAAGCTTAATGACAATAAGGTTGAAACAACAATTGAAGACACTGGTTCTGGAATTAAGGATTTTACTGACGCTTTTAATCTTGGAATGAAGAACAGGAAGCACAAAACAGATTCGTTTTTGAACGAACATGGGTTTGGTTTAAAAAACGCCCTTTCAACCGCAAACCAAAACAACGATGATTGGGTGGTGTATAGTAGAACCAGCGAAGAATATGATAAAGGTTTGGTTAATATTGTAAAAGCGCCTTGGAAAATGACTTTTAATGCTAATGAAAATTTTGAAGGATCAACAAAAAAAGAAAAATGGCCGGGCGATTATAACACGCCAGGCGGCACATACATCCGTTTTGGTTGTGAATACGACTTGTTCAAAAGCATTTCCACTAGAGGCACAAAGTTTGGCAAGAAAGTAAAGGATCTTGTAGAAGAGTTGTCTGTGATTTATAGACCTTTTCTAGAAGAGCACAACATTAACATTACAGTTACGTCAATATCCAATAATTTGACCAGTAACTTCAAATTAGAGAAGGTTTTTCCCGAAGACGCAGAACTTGTAACGCCGTCTAATCCGGATGATACTTTAGACAACCCTGGTAGTTTTAATGTTGGCAAACTGAGTGTTGATTATAGTTTTTATAAATACCCCAACGGTGCTGATTGTAAAAAAAGGTTTAAGTATTATAAACATAACATGTCTTCTCAGGGTTGTGAAATAAGAGTAAACGGAAGGCTGCTTGCCGCGTCTTTGTTTGAAGAGGTTTGGGGTAAAAAGAGAAACAACGCCTTTAACTCTTTTTGGGGGGAAATAGACATTGTTGGAGAGAGGGCTGATTTACCAAGGACCAGCACCACCAAAACAGGTTTTGTTGAAAATGACAAAACCTACAAAGAGATTCTTAGGAAGATAGCTTCAATATTTCCTGTAAAATTCATCCCAAAATATGATGATCCAAATTCTGGTGGTGGCGGAACTGGTGGCGGTGGAACTGGTGGCGGTGGAACTGGTGGTGGGGTCAACGAAAGCGTGTTGCAAAAGAAGGTTATGCAGCAGTTAAAAACCCTTAATGAAGCCAGTGCTGGGTCGGGGCCTAAAACAGCCACTGAACAGTTTCCGGTTTTTGGACAGTTAAAAGATTTAGCTACGTTGAAATCAATTGGAAACCTAGACCTATATATGGTTAATGGCGATGGGGAAGTGGTCTTGTGTGAATTAAAAAAGAAGTGTAGTAAATTGTTAGATATTTACCAATTAAAAATGTATTGGGATGGTTATGTTTATGATCAACAGCAGTTGGGCAACAGTGCGAGTCCGTCACAGGCTCGATTAATTGCGCCTAGTCACCCGTCCTGGGCTGCTGGTGTTATTGAAAACATAAACCAGCAAAAAGACTCTAATGATAACAACTATAACTTTGAATTAAAGACCTACGGTGATCTGGGCATCACAACTGAGTCAACAGAAAAGGTTTAAAAACCGTAGTGTTGATTTGTATCTCCCTGTGAAATTGATTTTGGTTTAAATTTTTAGCAGGTATTCTATTTTTGCCAACAATATCTCTTCTCCTTGTCTTATTTTTTGTTCGTCATTATCATAATCAATGTAGCAACCATATTTGTTGGTTATAACCATATTTATCATTTCGTGAGAAGCCCTTTCGCCGTGTCTAATCCTGTCTTCTACATAAATTAACAACACTGGATGGTGCATTTGCTCAAACTTGTTTAGAAAATAAGGTATCTTGTTGGACGAAGTGCCTGTTGTAAACTGATATATTATATGCACACCTAGTCTCTCTTTTTTTTGAGTAAGCAAAAAGTTCAGACTAAAGTCAAGGTCGCTTCTAAAGAATTTATATTTTACGCTTTTTTCTACTTTTTCTATGTTCAGTCTGTTTGCGATGTTTTCCATAAAAACATCTTTGTTAAATGTGCTCATTTTTCTTTTATTAAGTTGTGTTTTCTTAAGACCCTTACTACGCCAGGGTAGTTTTCTCTCTTCAAAGAACTTGTTCTAATCCATTCTGCAATTTGAGTTGGGTTGTGCCCTTTTTTGTATAATCTTATAATTTCCTTTTCCTCTTCATTGGTGATGTGGTGCATTTGTTTAATCTTTCCTTTTATAATCCCTAAGTTTATCAAATCTGCTCTTATGGTGTAGTAGTTGGTTCTAAAAGTGTTCCAGTTTGGGTAATTGTCTTTTACAAGTGTTGCTAGGGATTCAAGGTTATAGGTTATTTCGTTTTCATCAAAAAACATTAAAAGCAAGTACATTTTTTTTGATCTATCCAAAGAAGTGTCTTTTGTAATAAGTTCTATTTTTTTTTCTTTTATGTCTGTGGTTTTTAGATTTTTGGTTTTATAACTAAAATAAGTTTTTTTTATTTTTTTTTCTTTTAACTCCTTTTTTGATAACCCTAAGAGTTTTGCAAAACCTCCTGAAATCATATGTGTTGGTGGTAATGGTGTCTCATTTGATAGGTCGTATTTTTCTTTAAATGATTTATACTCAATAACTGAATATATTTCTTCGCTTTTGAGAAGGGTTTTTAAGTCTTCTATGTTTGTGTAGTTTTTGTTCTTTCCTTTTTTTGCTTTTAGTCCAAGTTTTTTATAAACGAAATTTGCTCCAAGCACCTGCCTAAACCTTTCTCTTGTTGGCATCCAACTTTTATCTCTTTTCTTATCATAATCAGAAGCATAAACTATGTTGTTCTTTGTTAGGTGTTTTTTTATTTTATTTATAAACTCTTCCTGTAAAAACTTTTCTCTGGAGGAAGAGGAAAGGAGCTCTATTTTGTTAATTAGGAATTCTTTCGTTTTATTGCCAAGAATCCTTTTTAACTTCGGGTAGGTTGGTATTCTTTCCTTTTTAAAACCGTTTGTGTTTTGTTTAAAATCATTAATTGTTTTTATTTTGTTTTTATTACACCATTCTTTTATTTTGTAGATATATTGAGGGTTTTCAAAATCATTTCTTTTTATTAATCCAATTTTTTCATTAAGATATTTTTTTGCTGCAGTGTTACCGCCAAAAAAATTTGTAATATCTCTTAATGAAGGTGTGTTTTTTAGTTTGCTTTTTTTTATTAATCTGTAGTCGTCAACGAAGTTAATTTTGTTGGTTCTACAAAACGTTTTTAATGTTTGAATAAACCCTGGTTCTAAATAATTATTCTTCTCTTTTTTTTTGCTCATTTTTTCTTAACCTACTATTAATGTTCTTTAATTTATAAAATGTCTGTTAATTTTTTCTTTTTAATAAGGGTGTTTACCTATAAGGTTACCTGCAGGAAAATATCTTGCTACTACATAAACTGAACCTTTTTTTGAAATAGCATAAGCTATACCTACTTTTTTGGTGTTTTTCCACACCATTTGTGTATAATGACCAACGGGGCGTCCAATTCTTATTTTTTTAATTTTAGAATATCTATAGTCTTTTATCTCTTCATACCAACCAATTGAAGCTTCTGTCAAGGGGTTAGAGGAGAATGTTGGAACTACAACTCCATCTCTAATTTCTGCAGAGTATGAATATGTCATGTTTTCCCCGTCATTTGTTTGACTGTGTTTCATGTTTTGTTTATTGTCTTTTCTTGCCAATATTTTTGCATAAAGAAGTGCTTGTTTTTCAAGTTTTTCTGACCACACGAGCGGAGTTGAACCTACTTGTTTTCTGGCATAGTTATGAATTTCAAGTGCTTTAATTTGATCTTCTGTGAGTTGAGTAAAACACAAGAAAGGAAGAAGTGTTATTATAAAAATTATTTTTTTCATTCAAAAAACATTGCTGTGTGTGGTATGTTATCTTCTAAATACTCCTCTCCTCTAGCTACAAAGCCGTGTGATGAATAGAATTTTATCAAATATGATTGGGCTGAAATCTTAATGCTGTTTTCTTTTTTATTTTTTAAAAACCCTATAGATTCTTTTACTAAAGCATGCCCATAACCTTTGCCTCTGTGAGTTTTTTTAACAACCGTTCTTCCAAATGAAGCTTCTTTGAAATAGGTGTTTTTTGGAAATATTCTTGTATATCCACAAAGGTTGTTGTTTTCATACAATAAAAGGTGGTCTGCTTTTTCATCATTTCCATCTATATCTTGATAAGGGCAGTTTTGTTCCACAATAAAAACTTCAGACCTTAAACTAAATATACTTTGAACCTCCTCTTTAGAAAGTTCTTCCCATTTTTTAAAAACCAGTTGCATTTTATGAGTTTTTTTTGTTGATTTTATCAACCCTTCTTTCGTGTCTTCCACCTTCAAACTCCGTGTTTAGAAATGTTTCAACAATTTCAATTGCATCTTCTTTGTTTAAAAACCTTGCTGGCAATGACAAAACATTGGCGTTGTTGTGGGCTCTAGAAAGTTTTGCTGTTGCTTTGTTCCAACAAAGAGCAGATCTTACGCCGTTGTGTTTGTTCGCCGCCATACTTACTCCTATACCACTCCCGCATATTATGATTCCTTTTAAACTTTCGTCTTTGGCTACTTGCTCTGCAACCGGATGAGCATAATCGGGATAATCTACACTTTCCTCATTGTCAGAACCTAGGTTTGTTACATTATATCCTTTACTTTCTAGTATATTTTTTATTTCCTTTTTCAAGGATGTTCCGGCGTGATCATTTGCTAATAATATGTTCATAAGGTTATAAGTAATTGTTTATAAGTTTTGTTTTTGTTTATACCCCTTTTTTTATTAACCTTTTTTAACAAATTTACGCTAATTATTGACATAAGATTTATTTTAATTTATCAACTCCTTTTATCTTTTTGTTTTTTTAATATCGTGTTTAAGTTGTTGTAAATGAGGTTTTTTAATATAAATAAGTTTGTTTATATACTTTTAATAACCTCTGAAATTTAAAAAGTGGTTTTATTTATTGTATATATTAACATGCAATCATTATCATTAATATTTCTATTTAAGTTTTATTATAATGATGATTGATAACAATTGTTAATTTTTAAAAATTCAATTCAAATATGATATAATTTTACAAAATCCTTAATGAATAAAATAAACTTAAACATATTAGAAAAAAAAGCAGCTCTGTTGTTCTTTGAGAACCAGAAGAAAACTTTTAATATAAAACAAGTAAGTTTTTTTCTAAACGTAAAGATAGATTCAATTTTTATTAAAGATTTATTGAAAAACCTCTTCTTAAAAAAATGCATTAACATAAAGGAACACGACAAGTATAGTTTTAGAAAAGAATCTGTTTTTTTGACAGGGATAATAGGTAAAAGAAAAAGAAAACTAATTGATTTTGAATCATCAGTCGAACTGGATGTGAACAGAAAAGAAACAGAAGGTTTTTTCGAAAATGACAAGGTTTTTTATTTTATAAATAAAAAAGGAAAGATTAACATTTTATCAATAAAAGAAAGAACTGATCAAAAATTTGTTGGAGAAGTAGAAATAAACAAAAACACAAAAAGCGTTTTTATTAGAAAACAAAATGAGCGTTTTGTTGTTGAAGATAAGCTAGCAAAGAAAGGAGATTTAGTAGTAATAAGATTTAAAGACTGGAGATATGAAAATCCTGAAGGAGAGGTGTTAAAAGTTATTGGTAAAGCAAGCGATAGTGAAGCACAAACTCACGCAATATTAGAAGAATTTTCTCTTCCATATGTTTTTTCAGAAGTAGTTGAACAAGAAACAAACAGTATAAAAAAAGAAATAGAGTTAGAAAAATACAGAGAAGACCATATTAATAAATTAACATTTACAATTGATCCGGATGATGCAAAAGATTTCGATGATGCACTTTCTTTTGAAAAAAACAGTGATGATGAAATGGAGGTGGGCGTACATATAGCAGATGTTTCTCATTATGTCAAAAGAAAAACAGAATTAGATAAAGAAGCATTTTATAGAGCAACAAGCGTATACTTAGCGGACAGAGTGGTTCCAATGCTTCCGGAACGACTATCGAACGACCTATGTTCATTAAACCCTAAAGAAAAAAAGAATGTTTTTTCTGTTTTTTTTGTTTTTAGTAAAAACCATAAAATTAAAAACATACGGTTTTGTAAATCTCTTATAGTTTCAGACGAAAGGTTTTCTTATGAAGAGGCTCAACACATTATAAAAAATAAAGAAAGTAAAATACCAGCAGAGAAAACTATTGTTGGAAAAGAAAAAAAAGTAAGCAAAAAACTTTTCGATTCAATAAAACAGCTTTATTTAATATCAAAATCTTTAAAAAAAGAAAGAGAAGACAAAGGTTCTATTTTTTTCAACAAAGAAGAAGTAAGGTTTAATGTTGACAACAAGGGAAACCCAACAGGGTTTAAAATAAAGAAACAAAAAGAAGCAAACTTTTTAATCGAAGAGTTTATGCTCCTGGCAAACAAAGCGGTTGCCACTAAAATTAAAGAAACTACAAAAACAGGCGTTTATAGAGTCCATGATCTTCCGGATGAAAAAAAACTTATAGAAATAGAAAGATTTATTAAAAACCTTGGATACAACAACAGGCTTATTAACTCGAAAAACATAAACAAAGAAATCAACAACCTATTAAAATCATGTGAAGGTAAACCAGAAAAAAACGTGATAGATATGATGGTGATACGGGCAATGAGTAAAGCAAAATACAGCTCTCAAAATATCGGTCATTTCGGATTAAAATTTGAAAACTACTCTCATTTTACATCCCCAATAAGAAGATACCCAGACTTAATGGTTCACAGAATACTTTTTTCAATTTTAAAAAAGGAAACGTTTCACGATAAAGACATTGAAGAAAAATGTCTTCATTGTAGTCAAAGGGAGGAATTGGCGACTAAAGCTGAAAGAGCTTCTACTAAGTTAATGCAGGTAAAATACATGTCAGATCGTTTAAACGAAAAATTCCTTGGTATTGTATCGGGTATTAATGAAAGGGGTGTTTTTGTTGAGATAGTATCAAATAAGTGCGAGGGGTTTGTTCAAATGAAAGACATTCCTGACGATTATTTTGTGTATGATTTTAAGACAAATACACTAATCGGACAAAACACTAAAGAAGAATATTGTCTTGGAGACAGAGTTTTTATAAGGGTTAAAAAAACAGACCTTGAAAAAAAACACATAGATTTTAAAATAATAAGCAAACAATAATGGCACAAACCTTGACTTAATTAAATAAAGGTTTAATCAACTAATGATACACTACACGAAACACTTCAATACAAAATCAAAAACTTGGGTAACTTTTGTGCACGGAGCGGGAGGAAGTTCGTCAATTTGGTATAAACAATTAAGAGAGTTTGCCAGACACTTCAATGTTTTAATGATTGACTTAAGGGGTCATGGAAAATCAAAACCCTCTCTTTATAATAGTTTTAAAAAAAAATATACTTTCAAGTTTTTGGCACAAGATATCGTAGAAGTTCTTGACAAGGAAAGAATCAAGTCCTCACATTTTGTTGGCATTTCTCTAGGAACAATTCTTATTAGACAAATTGCAGAAACTTATCCAAAACGAATCAAAAGTATGGTGATGGCAGGAGCAATAATGAAACTTAATTTTAGGTCAAAAGTTTTGATTAAACTCGGAAATGCTTTTAAGTCAATCTTTCCATACATGTGGATATACAAGTTTTTTGCCTATATAATAATGCCAAAAAAAAACCACTTAGAGTCAAGACTGTTGTTTGTAAGGGAGGCTATAAAGTTATATAAAAAGGAGTTCATGAGATGGTATAAGCTTACCGCAGACCTAAACCCTCTTTTAAAGTTGTTTAGTCAAGTAGACATTAAAATACCCACGCTTTATTTAATGGGTAGCGAAGATTATATGTTTTTGCCGGGGGTTAAAAAAATTGCAAAAGAACACAAACGAGCGAAACTTTCAGTAATAAAAAACTCCGGACATGTAGTCAACATAGACCAACCCGAAGAGTTTAATGTTAGAGCCATATCTTTTATAAGAAGTTTTTAAATAGTTCTAATAAAAGAGTAATTTTATTTAACTATTAAAGACAATGGCTGATTATATTGACGCACTGGTGTTTGGGTTTATTCTCTCTTTTTCTTTCGGCCCCATTTTTTTTATTTTGCTTGAAACAAGCATTACCCGCGGAATAAAACAAGCTATTTTTATGGACGTTGGTGTAGTTGTGTCAGATCTAATTTTCTTTTCTTTAGCTTATTTTGGCGCTAGCAAAATAGCAACTGAAGAAAATCAGCCTGCCCTTTTTTTGCTGGGAGGGGTTATACTTGCGGTTTATTCTACAATTTCTTTTGCGAATAATGCAGTAAAAAAAAACAACTTAACAAAAGCAGAGGCTGTCAAAGAAACAAAACTTTTTAAATATGTTGTTAAAGGGTTTTTGCTCAACATCATTAACATTTCTTATCTCGTTGTTTGGGCAGGTGTTATCGTTTGGTTCGGGCCCAAAGTAGAGATGAGCCCAGTTAAAATATGGACTTTCTTTTTTGTTTCAGTGGGAACCTATCTTATAATCAACATAATAAAATTTTTTCTTTCAAGCAGACTTAAATCAAAACTTACCGACCAGGTTCTTTTCTATATAAGACAAGGATTAAATGTTTTGATATTAATATTTGGGGTTGTGCTTATCACTAAGGGGCTATAAAAAACCCCTTCAAAAAGGGGTTGAGGCACCGAGCGGATTCGAACCGCTGTACAAGCTTTTGCAGAGCTCTGCCTAGCCACTCGGCCACAGTGCCTTTAGGGCTTCAAAAGTAAGAATTTTTAAATATCTGACGAATTTAAAACTACACATACAGTTTCAACATCACCCTCAATAGGTGGGTTGATTTTTGTTACAGACACATCGACTGAGGTAGAGTGCTTGCATTCTTTGTGAATTCTTCTAATAATTCGTGCCGCAACAGTTTCAATTAACCTTGATCTTATCCCCATTTCTTCAACGACTATTTTTGTCACTTCAGAGTAATCAACGGTTTGAGAAAGGTCATCAGTTTGTTGAGCAAGTCTGTTTTCAACATCAACCTTAACATCAACACGATAGTCGGATCCAATAACCCCTTCTTCATCTAGACAACCATGGTAAGAATATGTTTTTATATTGTTTACAAGAACTCTCATTATTTTAATTCTATATAAACGCGAATTTATAACAATTTGCTAACTTAACTTTATGAAAAAATATTTCTCATTTGACACTGAATACATTAGCGGCAACACGTATTTTATAAGGTTTTTTATAAACTCGTTTTTGTCAATAATACTAGTTGGTTTGTATTTACAATCTGTAAACGCATACAAAAGGTCACGATCGCTTGGTTTTGGAGAAAACGCTGTTATTGCCTGGGCCGCATGGGGTTTTTTTCAAAACATATTGGTTCTTTTTCCAATTTCTGTTTTTACGAATGTGATTCCTCATTTTTACCTGTGGTTTAAAAACGGAACACAAACAAAAAAAGAAACAACAAAAAAAACAAAAAACAAATCAGCTTCTGCGTACTCTAATAACCCTAAAGCGAGGGAGTTGTGGAACCCACTTAATCCGGAAAAAGACGACATCCATTCTTTAAACAAAGAAGATAAAGAATTAGTTGTAGACGCTCTTATGGAAGAACTTGGTATTAAAGACATGTCAGAGGAGGAATTCCAACAATATATTAAACAACAACGAGAAGGACGCATGTCAGAGGAGGAACTCCAACAGTATATTAAACGAAAAACTGACGACTTTAAAAACAAAGACAAAACCTCCCCCTCAGCCCCTCGGATAAAATAAGGTTATAGTGAACGGTTCAAGAAATTTTATAGAGACAATTATCGACAACGACCTGCAAAACGGTTTTGACCCAAGCAAGTTGTGCTTTAGGTTTCCGCCTGAACCAAACGGTTTTCTTCACATTGGTCACGTTAAGGCAATTGTTTTAAACTTCGAGTTAGCGAAAAAATACAAAGCAAAAATAAACCTTAGATTTGACGATACAAACCCAGAAAACGAAGACCAAAAATATATTGACGCAATAAAAAAAGATGTAAACTGGCTTGGTTATTCTTGGGATGAAGAGTGCTATGCCTCTGATTATTTCCAACAGTTGTACGAATGGTCAATAAAACTAATTAATGAAGGAAAGGCTTACGTCGACTCTCAAACATCTGAACAAATTGCAGAACAAAAAGGCACGCCCAAAGAAGTTGGAAAAAACAGTCCTTTTAGAAAAAGAACCGTAGAAGAAAACACCAAGCTTTTTAAACAAATGAAGGAAGGGGGCGTAGAGCCTGGACAACATGTTTTGCGGGCTAAAATAGATATGTCGTCTCCAAACATGCTCATGAGAGACCCTGTAATATATAGAGTTCTTAACGAATCTCACCCAAGAACAAAAAACGACTGGGTTGTTTTTCCAATGTATGATTGGACACATGGTGAGTCAGACTATATAGAACAAATTTCACACTCATTATGCACTTTGGAATTTAAACCACACAGAGAACTTTATGACTGGTTTCTAGACCAAATTGTTGACCCAAAAAGAATTAGACCCAAACAAAGAGAGTTTGCCAGACTTAACTTAAGCCACACAATTACATCAAAAAGAAAACTTTTGTATTTGGTGGAGAACAATATTGTTGACGGTTGGGATGACCCAAGAATGCCAACGATTTCAGGTTTAAGGAGAAGGGGCTATACCCCAGAATCTTTGAAAAACTTTGTAAGGGCCGCCGGTGTTGCTAAAAGAGAAAACGTTATAGAAATGTCTCTTTTAGAGTTTTGTGTTAGAGAAGATCTAAACAAAAAGTGCAACCGAATGATGGTTGTACAAAACCCTATTAAAATAACGATTACAAACCTTGAAGAAGAGCATGAAGAAGCTCTTGTTGTAGAAAACAATCCAGAAGATTCATCAGCAGGTACCAGGCAGATGGTTTTTACCAAAACAGTTTTTATTGAAAGAGAAGACTTTAGCGACAACCCGCCGAAGAAGTTTTTCAGACTCTCACCAGGAAACGAAGTAAGGCTTAAAGGCGCGTACATCATCAAAGCCAACAACGTCATCTACAACAAAGAAGGTGTTGTTGAAGAGGTTGAGTGCACCTATGATCCGAAAAGTAAAAGCGGTTCAGGGTCTGAGGAAAGTAAAAGAAAAGTAAAAGGCACACTTCACTGGGTTTCCTCTACAAAAAACACTCAAATAACAATACGCGAGTATGACCGCCTTTTTGAGCATCCTGCACCTGGGCAGTTTCTGTCAGAAGAGTTACACAAAATTCTTAACCCCAATTCAATGTCAGTCACATTTGCTGTTGCCGAACTTGAAATGTGTAAGTCCGAACCCGGCGACTCTTTCCAGTTTCAAAGAAAAGGGTATTACATAATGGACAGTTCTTCAAACCCAAAAGAAATGGTTTTTAACAAAACAGTTTCTCTTAGAGACAACTGGAAAAAACAAAAGCCTCAACATTAAGTGGAGGTTTATTTGTTTTATAATTTATTTGCTAAATGACTTTCCTTCAAAATCCTGAAACATATTATGACAATAAATATCCCCTAATGGAATTTAGTGTTCTAGAAACGCTTGGTTTGCTATTTCTTGTGGGTTTAAGTTTTGTGTTTCATTTATTAGTTTATGAAGACACTTATATTAAGAAATGGTACTGGAAAACAATAATCGCTATATTAATCTTAGCTATATTTTTTTTAGCTTTAACGGGTTACTAAAGCTAGATGTTATAATAACCAACTCAAGCGAGGACAAACCCTAAACCCCCAACTCGCCCTCTAGTTCATCAAAGTAAGAGTCCAGCAACTCTTCAGAATTAAAGTAAACCTTGTTAACATCTGGGCTCATTATCACTTCGGCTAAAGCACAAACACTTTCTTCAATTGCACTATAGATGTGTTCGGACGGCACCAAGTCGCTTTCATTTGGGGTAGATATTTGTAAGGGGTATCCACAAGCACCATCCTCCTCATAAAAAAACCAATCACAGTCTTTGGTTTTTTCTAACACAACTTCTGTGTTGTGTTGTGCGGCCAACTCTTTAAACCTGCTAAGATTTTCCACTAAACTTGTTCTTCAGGCGGAGGGATTGGTTTGTCTTTCTTTGGTACATTCTGGTTTAGCACCGTTTCTTTTGCTTTTTTTGCCTTTTTCATTTCTTCTCCAATCTGGTTGCTGGCAGTAAATGAAGCGACCATATTGTTCAACATCTCGGACCCTGCTTGAGGAGAGTTTGGCATCAAGATAAGGTTGCTATTACTAGTAGACCCCACGGACTGTAGGGTATCATAATGCTGTGTAACAACAATAAGGGCAGAGGCTTCTTGAGAGTTGATATCCACTCCGTTTAATACCTTTACAGAATCTTCTAGACCGCGCGCAATTTCCCTTCTTTGGTCTGCAATACCCTGACCCTGAAGCCTTTTGCTTTCTGCTTCTGCCTTTGCTCTTTCAACAATTAAAATCCTTTGAGCATCTCCCTCAAATTGAGCAGCAACCTTTTCTCTTTCAGAGGCATTAATCCTGTTCATCGAGTCTTTAACCTGAGCGTCTGGATCAATGTCTGTGACAAGGGTCTTGATTATATCAAAACCATAATTTAACATTGCATCATTTAACTCAGTTTTAACAGCCACAGCCACATCGTCTTTCTTTTCAAAAACATCATCCAATATCATCTTAGGAACCTCTGCTCTCACAACGTCAAAAACGTAAGAGGTAATCTGGTCCTGTGGAAAATCAAGTTTATAAAAAGCATCGTACACCTTGTCTTTTATAACTTTGTACTGTACAGAAACTTTGATCTTTACAAAAACGTCGTCTTTTGTTTTTGTTTCTACAACAACATCAAGCTGTTGGATTCTTAAACTTAGTCTTCCTGCTACATTGTCAACAAGCGGAATTTTAATTTGAAGGCCAGAGTGGCGAACGCTCAGAAACTTTCCAAACCTTTCAACAACTGCTGCCGATTGTTGTTTAACAATAAAAAAGGTTCCAAAGATTAGCGCTAATAGAGTAAGTAGTATGATTGGCGTAAGAAGATATCCCATAGTTTTTTCCTTATAATTTACGAATTTTCAAGAAAAAATTACTATGAAAACCAAGCTAATTACACAACAACAGACCCGATTCTTTTCAAAACTTCTTTTTTCCCTAAAAACAACATCAGCTCGAACAGATCAGGCCCTGCTAGTTTTCCAACAAGACAAAGTCTCACCGCCCCCATTGACTTGCCAAACCCAATTTTGGAACACCGACCAAGGTCTTCTTTAAGTTGTGATGCGTTCTCAAAGTTTTTTTCAAGCACATCACAATAATCTTTTAAAAAAGTTTTTGCGTCGTTGTTTAATAGTTTTTTCTCTAGTGCTGGGTCACGTTTTTGAGACTCAAACAAGTAACCAAACTCAACATCAATATCTGCTAACCGCTCTAAACGAGGTTTAATCAAATCAACAACCTTTTTTGTGACATTAAACTTGCTGTTGGGGTTTAACAACGAAACTCTTTTAACAACTTCTTCAGAGGACATTTTTTGTATGTGTTGTGAGTTTAGCCAAATAAGTTTTTCAAAATCAAACTTAGCCCCGCTTTTTCCAATAGACTTAATCTCAAAAGACCCCACCAGATCAGACAAACAATAAACCTCTTTATTGTCTTGTTTAGACCACCCCAACAAACCGAGGTAATTTATGAGGGCTTCAGGCAGTATTCCAAACTCTTTAAACCCGGGGTATGTTTTGTCTTTTGCTTCTTCACCATACGGCAATCCTTTTTCAAAAGCAGCTGCTCTTCTAACATTAACAACGTCCTTCCATTTGATTGGATAGACAGGAAAACCAAAACTCTCCCCATCCCTTTTTGACAACTTGCCTTTGCCGTTAGGTTTTAAAATTAAAGGTATGTGTGCATATAAAGGGGGCTCCCAACCAAAGGATTTATATAAAAGAACATGAAGCGGAAGAGAGGGTAGCCATTCTTCTCCCCTAATCACATGTGTAATCTTCATCATGTAGTCGTCAACCACATTTGCAAAATGATATGTTGGCGTTTTGTCTGATTTAAAAAGCACTTTGTCGTCAAGTTCCTTGCTCGAAACACTAACCTTTCCCCTAATTTCGTCATTACAAAAAATGGTTTTTTCATCAGGCATTTTAAAACGCACCACATAGTTGCCGTTTTTTAACAACTCGTTAACCTTTTCTTTGTCTAGAGACAGAGAGTTCTTTAGCTTTAGCCTGTTGTGTGCATTATAAACAAACTTCTTTCCTTTTTTTTCATGATTTTTTCTGTGCTTTTCTAACTCCTCCGCCTTATCAAAAGCATAGTAGGCACTACCGTTTTTAATAAGCACATCAATCTGTTTTTTATAAAAACTTTTTCTCTCACTCTGTTTGTATGGGCCATAATCCCCACCCAACAAGGGTGATTCATCAGGCGTCAATCCACACCACCTTAAGGACTCTTCAATGTATTCATAACTTCCTTTGATTTCTCTCTTTTTGTCTGTGTCTTCAACCCTTAAAACAAAACTTCCATTATTTTTCCTTGCATGTAAATAATTATAAAGAGCAGCCCTTAATCCCCCGACATGTAAGGGGCCGGTAGGACTTGGCGCAAACCTAACACGAACATGATTGGGCATTAGTCCTTAATTTTTTTCATTCTTTCAGGAACACGCTTGTTCATTATTTTAAACCATAATGGCGGAACAAGGCTTAGAAGAATAGATGTTGGGTATCCATATGGGAGTTGTGGGCTTTCATCATAACAGTCCAAAATTTGATATTTTTTAGACGATTTGTAATGGTGATCGCTGTGACGAGTCAGTTCGTATAAAACTATTCTGCCAATGCTGTGGTTGGAGTTCCAAGAATGACATGTTTGAACTCTTTCGTATCTCCCAGATTCAGTTTTGATTCGCCTTAAACCATAGTGCTCAATGTAGTTTATGGTTTCAAGAAATAAAAAGGAAATTACACCAATGCATATGCAAAAAACTAATGCCGCACCACCAAAGACAAACCACACGCCGTAGAGGTATAGACCCTGAATAATCAGATACCAAAGCATGTCGTTTTTTATTGAGTAAAACCCTGATTTCGAGCGACTTAAGAGTTCTTTTTGTTTTACCCAAGCATCTATATATTGTTTTGTTACAGATGTAAACCAAAAACCATATACACTTTGTTTGTACCTTGCTGACGCCCCGTCTTTTGGTGTACCTACATTTGTGTGGTGTCCAAAGTTATGTTCAATAAAAAAATGCATGTAAAGGCATGGCAGCAACAATATTTTGGATAATGTTTTTTCAAAGACAGAAGATCTGTGACCCAATTCATGAGCAACGTTTATTGCGTTTGTGGCAAGCAGAACACCACCTGAAAGAGTGATTCCAACTATTTCAAAAACCGTGTAGTTGTTATTGGCAACTATATAAAAACCCCAAAAAATCATGGAATAAACTATCGGAACATTCATGTAAAGCATTATGTCAAAAACTTTGTTTACACCCCGACTCTTTATGTCTTCCTCACTTAAGTTTTTATTGTCTTCTCCCACAATTAACTCCATTATTGGAATTACAACAAATGCGTAAATCACTGCAGAATAAGTCAAAACCCCGTTAGACATAAACGAAATAACACACGCCAAAGGGATGGTGTAGGCAGCCAAATATTTTAGGTCTTTCACACGGCAAATATATAAAATCGTAGACCTTTTTTATAATATGTTTGGACCTTATATATTTGCAGAAAAATTTTAAGTGATTGATTTTGTTTATAATACAGATTTTCATCTCGAAAACCACGACGGTTATTCAAGATGGTTAACACACGTGTCCCTTGCTGAAAATTTTTCAATTCATGAACTTGTGTTTTTGTTTGTAAATGACGAAGAGCTTCTAGCCATGAACAAAAAACACCTAAATCACGACTATTTCACCGACGTTATTGCTTTTGGAGAGCTTGAGGGGAATAAAATATCAGGAAACATTGCCATAAGTATAGACAGGGTTCTTGAAAACTCAAACACATTTGGTGTTAGTTTTGATGAGGAACTAAAAAGAGTTATGGCACATGGATTGTTGCATATTATGGGATACAATGACAAAACAAAAAAAGAAAAATCAATCATGACACAAAAAGAAACAGAGGCAATAAAGATGTTTCACGTGAAACAAACATAATATGTTCAATGAAGAGTACGACATAATAGTAGTTGGTGCCGGTCATGCAGGAAGTGAGGCCGCTGCCGCCGCCGCAAACATGGGTTCCAAAACCCTTTTGATCACAATGAATCTTCAAAACATTGCCCAAATGTCTTGCAACCCCGCTATGGGTGGAATAGCAAAAGGTCAGATAATCAAAGAAATTGACGCCCTTGGTGGTTACAGCGGAATTGTCACAGACCATTCTGCCATTCAATTTAAAATGCTCAACAAGTCTAAAGGACCCGCTGTTTGGAGTCCCCGCGCACAATCTGACAGAATGATGTTCTCTAAAAAATGGAGAGAGTTGTTGGAAGAAACGCCAAACCTGGATTTTTATCAAGACTCCGTTGTTGGTTTGCTTGTTGACAAAAAAACAATAAAAGGTGTTGTTACCCAACTTGGTCTAAAAATTAAATCCAAAACAGTAATACTTACAAACGGCACTTTTCTTAATGGGCTTATTCATGTTGGTGAAAAACAATTTGGAGGAGGAAGGGTTGGTGAAAAAGCCTCTTTTGGAATTACAGAAAACCTAACCTCTTTGGGTTTTGTTTCTGGAAGAATGAAGACCGGAACACCACCAAGAGTTGATGGCAGAACACTGAACTACAACAAAATGGAAGAGCAACCGGGAGACACCAACCCAGGAAGATTCTCTTATTTGCCCTCATCCCCTATTTTAACCAACCAAAGAAGTTGTTATGTGACATACACAAACCATAAAACCCACGATCTTTTGAGAGAAGGGTTTGATCGATCACCAATGTTCAATGGACGAATAAAAAGCGTCGGTCCTAGGTATTGCCCATCGGTTGAAGATAAAATCAGCAGGTTTTCAGAAAAAGACAGACATCAAATATTTGTAGAACCTGAGGGATGGAATACTGTCGAGGTTTATGTAAACGGTTTTTCAACCTCGCTGCCTGAAGAGGTGCAGTATAAAGCGTTAAAGTCTGTTCCTGGATTTGAAAACGTTAAGTTTTTTAGACCTGGTTATGCTATAGAATATGATTATTTCCCTCCAACTCAACTTAAACACTCATTAGAAACAAAACTCGTTGATGGTCTTTTTTTTGCTGGTCAAATTAATGGAACAACCGGTTATGAGGAGGCTGCTTCTCAAGGTCTTATGGCAGGAATAAACGCTTCCTTGAAGATTTGCAAAAAACCACCGTTTGTTTTAAAAAGAAATGAGGCTTACATTGGGGTTCTGATAGACGACTTAATAACAAAAGGCACTGAAGAACCTTATAGAATGTTTACATCAAGAGCAGAGTTTAGAATGCTTTTAAGACAAGACAATGCAGACCTTCGTTTAACGGAAATATCCAATAACATAGGGTTGGCGTCAAACGACAGGATGTCTATTGTTTTATCTAAAAAGAAAAAAACAGAACACATGATGTCTTTCATTAAAAACCTAAGCATAAAGCCTGACGAAATTAACGAGATTCTTATCCAAAAAGGATCTTCCCCTATTTCACAGTCCATGAAACTCTTCAAATTGTTTTCTAGACCCCAACTTGCTTTCAGCGACATATCCACCATCAGCTCCGTTTCAAACTACATAACAGAAAATAATGTGCAGAAAGAAATCATTGAGCAAGTGGAAATTCAAGTCAAATACTCAGGTTATATTGACAAAGAGAGTTCAAATGCAGAAAAATTAAAGGCGTTAGAAAACATTTCTATACCAACAAGTTTTGACTATTCTAGATTGAAATGTTTGTCTTCCGAGGCAAAGTCAAAACTGGACAAGGTTAGGCCTGTGTCTCTTTCCCAAGCATCCCGAATTAGCGGTGTATCGCCCGCAGATATAAGCGCCATGTTGGTTTTTATGGGTAGATAACTGTTTCACGTGGAACAAAAATTATAAATGATAGTTAAAGACCATTTTTTGACAGGTGAAAGATTTGAAATAAAAAAAGTTTCAGATGGTGTGCTCACAACCCTGCCCAAAATAAACGCTAAAGATCTCAGGTCTTATTACGATTCAAAAAACTACCATTCACACAAAAGTTCCAAATCATTATTGTCTATGTTTTATGATGTTTCTTCTCGATTCATGGTTTGGAGAAAGGTAAAACTGACATCAAGGTTTTCAAAAAATAAAAAGTCGATTTTGGACTTTGGTTGTGGTAGAGGAGGTTTTCTTATGTCTGCAAAAAAAGCAGGCTTTGAGGTTTGCGGAGTAGATGTTATAACAGCCGCCCATAAAGAATTAGAGGCTAAAAACATTAAAGTATATAATAAACTTGAGTCTCTTTCAAGCCCTGTTAATACCATAACCTTTTGGCATTCACTGGAGCATATTAATGACGTTAATCAAACTTTAATGTTGTGTAGAAAACTCTTAAAAGACAAAGGAATATTGATTGTGGCAGTACCAAACCACGACTCTTTTGACGCAAAACATTACAAGAGTTTTTGGGCGGCATATGATGTCCCTAGGCATAGATTCCATTTTAATAAAAAAGGGGTTTTAAAAACTGTTCAAAAACACGGATTTAAACACCTATTGACAAAACCAATGTGGTTAGATTCGGTTTATGTTTCAATTTTATCTGAAAAATATAAGGGAACAAAAATGTTTTTTCTATTTGGTTTTTTTGTCGGTGTTTTTTCGAATCTATTGGCGTTTTTTTCCAAAGAGTACAGTTCAAATATATTTATTTTCGAAAAAACGAGTTAATAAACGTTTTTAAGGGTTTTTACCCCCTCTAACCAATATTGTATCTAAAAAAATAGTTTCGTTTCTTAAACACAAACTATAGAAGTTTTTTATTATACAAAATGTTTTATATGCAACAAGCGTTTATTTTGATGCCTCTCTTTCTTTTTTCCGTTCCTCGATTTTTGAATCAATTTTTTCTTTCCAATTTTTGACCCCCTCTCTTTTTCTATCTTCATGCGTCTTTGAAAAATCAACAATTTTATCAACCGCAGGCTGTATGTTGTCCTTTAATAAGTAGCAGGCAAACAAAAGTAACAAAGCAATTACAAAGTATTTTATTGTCTTTTTTTTCATTAAGTTATTTAAGAAAAGGGCACCGCAGTTCCGTTATCGTCAATCAACACCTTCCGATTCCACTCAAAGTTAAATTTGCTAGATAAGTTTATTAGTGATTCAGTTATTACATTATAATTTAAATTTGACTGATCAATTCTATTATCAAATTCATTACAGTAGGCTATTAATTTTTCCAGGCTTTCTTCAAATTTAAACCAAATTCTACCTTCAACATCAACCTCAGAGTTAGAAAAATCCGCGAAAACCAAAATTGATAAAACCGTATCTCCTATATTTACAGAGTCGGAATCCTCAATTAATGGACATATACTACTTAAATAATTCAATACTTCTTGAAAAGAGTGAGTCATTTCGTTTGGATTTTCAAAATGACTAACATGTTTTGTGAAGCAATTTAGTATCATGGTTTTTTTAATAACCTAAATTTACTTATTTTCCTTTGAATTAGAAATAAAGATCACGAAACAGTCAGTTAAAATACATTAAGTTATGGCAAATGAAATGAGAACTTATGTTACTGTACACTCAAGTAGTGAAAAGGTAGCAGAACGATTACAAGAAATCTTCAAGTATGATGATAGTGGAAAACAATATGAAGCCACTGCTCTTGATGTAATTAACAATCTTGAAGGAACTAACTTTACCTATAATAATGAAACCACAAAAGAAAATTGGGATAGGGAAGTTGATTTCCCATCAAACGAATTGTGGGATTCTATTATCGGTCCGAAGTGGATGTATGTAGAGTATGACCATGGAGATTTACCAGAGTATTGTAATATTATATTAAGAAGTGCTTGGTCTGTACCAACATCGTTCTTAGAAAGATTAAGAGATGAACTTCAAAAGGTTGATGAGAATTGTTATATTACAGGAACTTACGAAGATGAAACCTATAACCCAAGTGGTGCATTTGTTTATGGAGACACATCTTATGATAAAATAGAAGATTTTCATAAAGAATATGATTGGGATAAAGCAATGGAAGATGATTTTTATGAAGAAAACTGGCATGATATGCTATACAAATTTGAACAAGATTTACTAAATATATATCTAGAAACTAAAGACGAACCCAATTGATTTTAATTTCTTCTTTGGAGTAGGAGGATTTTGTACTAGTTGTTAAATGTTTTGTAAATGAATCGCGCGAACAAAACCAAAATTAAAGCCACAGCAAAAAGATAACTTACAGTAAATAACATAAATATTCCAAGCACTGATATCAAAACTATTAAAGTTGTAGTTAAGCAGTCGTTGTTCCTTGTCCTCATTTTTCTAATACATTGTGCGTTAAAGTCCTTTGATCAGTGAATATAGGTATCCACAAAAACCAACAAAATTTAGAAGAGAAAGATTGTATTGTTTCGTTTTTTGTGTTTGAATTGTTATTAAAGCAAGTCCAATCAGCATTCCAACCTTGCCTTCATTCGAGTCAATAAAAAAAGGTGATACCATCATAAAAATAGTTCCAATATATATAACGACATATTTGTAAAGCTTATCGTTTTTGTTTTTCTTGTTTTTTTTAACCCCCATGGATCAACTTTGTTGTTTTAAAAGCAATGTCTGTGGCAATCATAGACAACTTGATGTTTCTACTAGACTCGTAAATCGCATTTTCAAAACCGGAACTTAACCCCTCAATGTTATTTTGTGTTATAAATTTTGAAAACGCTTCAAAATTAAATTCTGTTGAAGGTGTAAACGAAACAAGTTCTTCAATTTCCATGTTTTTTAAATAAGCCTGTCTTAAAAGCTCAATTGAAAACTTAAAAAAACTTTGCGCATCTTGCTTGTCCATCTTGCCAACATCTCTTGACCAGTTTACAAGTTCCGCTAAACTTTTCGGGTTTTTATTAGCCTGAAAAGCACTTCTCATCAAGTTGCTGAACAAAGATTCAAACTCACTGTTTTCTAAACCATCATAGTCTTTGGTTATTACACTACCCGTATTAACAACCTGGCACCTTGAAATTATAGTTGGTAAAATATTCCTAAGGTCCTCAGCTATTAATAAAAATATAGTTTCACGTCCCGGTTCTTCAATTGTTTTAAGCAACATGTTAGCAGCATCTTCATTCATTTTGTCTGCCATCCAAAAAATTATAACCCTATAATTTGAATAAAAAGAAGAAACCGACAGTTTTTTAATCAAAGACCTAACAGAATCGATGTTAATTATTGGTTGTTTGTTTCCATAAGAAATTGCGTCTTTCCACTTAGAAAGAGAAACCTTCATGTTGTTTTTTACAGCCATTTCAGCCCAACTTTTAAAATGGTAATCATAGAGGTCCTTTTTTTTATTATTTGAAATTGGTATCGGAAACACAACGTGTAGGTCTGGATATGAAAGGGACTGTATCCCCCTAATAATCTTGTTTTGATTGACAGGGTCTGTCTCCTTAGATAATAGTATTTTTTTTGCAAACTCTAAGGACATTTCCAATTCAGAGTTTGAACCATCAGCTTCAAAAATTAATGCATTGGGAATTCTTTTAGACTCAACTATTCCCTCTAACTCATCGCTTATTTTTTGGACTTCCATTATCCACTAAATTTAATATTTAAAACTAACAAATAGCATATATTTGAAGCTATAATGAAAACGATTTGCGATTTTAATTTTAAAGATGAAAAAGCACTCATTAGAGTCGACTTTAATGTTCCTCTTGAAAACGGAAGGGTTACTGATTCAACAAGAATCAGGTCTGCTATTCCAACAATATCAAAAATTATTAAAGATGGAGGCGCATGTATATTAATGAGCCATCTTGGACGACCCAATGGATTTGAAGATAAATTTTCATTAATTCAAATAAAAGCAGAACTTGACAGCCTTTTAAAAATAGAAACTAAATTTTGCGAAGATTGTGTAGGGTCAATTGCAGAAGAGATGTCAAACAATTTATTGATGGGAGAGGTTTTGCTTTTAGAAAACCTCCGTTTTTACAATGAAGAAACAGAGGGTGATGATGAATTTTCGAAAAAATTATCAAAACTTGCAACCTGTTTTGTTAATGATGCATTCGGGACCGCTCATAGACCGCACGCCTCAACAACAGTTGTTGCAAAATACTTTGAAAATAAGTTTTTTGGAAAATTACTTGAAAAGGAAGTCCTTGCTTTAAAAAAAGTCATGAACAACGGAAACTCTCCCATCCTTGCTGTTCTAGGCGGTTCGAAAATTTCTTCCAAAATTCCAATAATTGAAAACATAATAGATAAAGTTGACGATATAATAATTGGCGGCGGAATGTCATTTACTTTTATTAAAGCATTGGGAGGAAAAATTGGCTTATCCATACATGAGGATTCAATGATGGAAAAAGCATTGGGCATTATAGAACTTGCAAAGCAAAAAAACACAAAAATTCACCTTCCAGTTGACGTTGTCTGTGCAAAGGAGTTTAAAGAGGGGGCTGAATCAAAAATATTTCCAATTGACTCAATTCCTAATGAATATGAAGGTTTAGATTCAGGACCTGAATCAGTAGAAAAATTTAAACGAATTATTATGTCCTCAAAAACCATTTTATGGAACGGTCCGGTGGGGGTTTTTGAGTTAGAAAGTTTTTCTAAAGGAACTAAAGAAATAGGTATAGCAATAGCAGAAAGCACAAAAAGTGGTGCTTTTTCATTGGTGGGGGGAGGAGATTCAGTTGCTGCAGTTAAGAAGTTCAATTTAGAAAACGAAGTAAGCTATGTCTCTACTGGTGGAGGAGCAATGCTTGAGAGCTTAGAAGGCAAGATTTTACCAGGAATTAGTGCACTCAAAAAATGAAAAAATACGTACTTGTTATTTTTATAGGATGTTTTCTTCAATCTTGTGAGGACAACAAGACTGTTTATAAACCAGAGTCTTCTGCAAGAATTAATTCAATAACAGTCGTGATTGATAAAGATAATTGGGATAACAAAATAGGAGATAAAATAAGAAGTTTATACGCAGATGAATATGAGGGACTTCCGCAAATAGAAGAAAGATTCACATTGAAGCAAATGCCATATGAAACATTTAGTGGTTTTTCAAGATCAAGTCGAAATATCATATTCATTAATAAAACTTCCAATCCTGAATTCTTTTTTGAAAAGGACAAATACGCAAGACCACAAATTTATCTTGAGATAAAGGGCAACAACACACAATCCATTTTAAATCAGTTAGATGAATCTAATAAAGAAGCAATAAACAAGTTTACAAGTGGTGAAATTGAGGAAAACAAAAGAAGAATTCTAAAATCTCCTCTAAAAGATATAAGCGCTATGGAGGATTTTTTAATAGATATGAAAATGCCATCTGCCTATAGTTTATACAAACAAGACCAAAACTTTATTTGGTATCAAAAACCAATTCAAAAAGGTCATTCAAACATTGTCATAACAGAAATTTTAGATAAAAAAAATATTTTCAACTATACCATATCAGACGTAATAAAACTAAGAGACTCGATTGGTAAAGTTTTTTTGCCAGGCAGAAATCCAGAAAGTTTTATGATGAGCGAAAAAGAGTATTTGCCTTATCAAAAAAAGGTAAACTATTATGGAACAAAAATGCTAGAAACCAGAGGAACATGGGAGGTTCAAGGAGATTTTATGGGGGGACCGTTTTTAAATTATTTAGTCGAAGACAAATTAAACAATAGGGTGCTTTTTATAGAAGGATTTGTGTTTGCGCCATCAAAAAGAAAAAGGGATAATGTTATTGAGTTAGAAGCAATTATTAAGTCATTGAGTTTTAGAAAAGAATCTAATTAGAATCTTTATTTTCTTCTTTTTCCTCCTCTTTAGTAGCTTTTTTAAATTCTTTTATTCCCTTGCCAAAACCACTCATTAACTCAGGAATTTTCTTTCCACCAAAAAGAAGGAGCACCACAAATAAAATGATAATAATCTGCCAAGGTCCAATTGCATATAGTAAATACAAGTTCATACTAAATATTTAGTGCTAATTTAAAAATAAAATTTACTCTTTCATTGATTGTAATGCAAAACTTACGGTTTGTTATATTTGTTGTTCTAGATGGAAAATGCAAAAAAAAAGAACGTAAAAAGAAAGGAGTCTAAAAATTACAGGTTAGTCATTCAAGAGGAAAAAACATATGAGGAAAAGTTTTCACTCAAACTCTCAAGGTCTAATGTGTTTTTAATAGGTACATTTATTTCTCTAATTATTATATCAATTACAACAGTTATCATTTTTTTCACTCCAGTTCGTGAATACATCCCCGGATATGACACAACAAAAATGAGGGTACAAGCAATAAATAACCTGGAAAAACTAGACTCTTTAATAAATCAATTGTCAACAAACGATAACTATTTGGAATCTGTTTTCAAAACGATAAATGGAGAAGAGTACAAGAACATATACGCAAACGAAAGTCAAAGGATAAGCGTAGATCTTTCGCAATTAGACATGAGTTTAAAGGCTGAAGATTCAATTCTTAGAAAAATTGTTGAAAGAGAAGACAGGTTTAATGTTATTGAGACTGAAACCCAAAAACTAGATTTAGAAATGACACCCCCTGTAAGAGGAATAATTATAGAATCATTCAACACATCGATTAAGCATTACGGAGTGGACATTGTTTTAAAAGAACAAACTCCAGTAAAAGCCATAGCTGATGGCATTGTCTTACTTTCAGAATGGACAATTGACTCGGGGCATACAGTCATTCTATATCACAGAGACCAACTCACAAGTGTTTACAAACACAACTATCTTTCAAAAGTTAAAACAGGAGATTATGTAAAGCAGGGTCAGGTTGTTGCTCTATCTGGAAATACAGGTGAATTAACCAGTGGTCCTCATTTACATTTTGAGCTTTGGGATTCAAACGGTCCTATAAACCCAGAAGACTTTATTATTTTTTAACAACCTATGATTAGTCTTATAGCAAAAGTTGTGGCTCATTTTAGAGTTAATAAAATTCAAAAAACACACTCAAAAGCCATTAAAATTCAAGACGATATACTCCGTCGTTTGGTTAAAAAAGCTGTAAACACAAAATTTGGAAGAGATCACGAATTCACCAACATCTCAAATTATGAGGACTTTAAGAAAAAAGTTCCAATCAGGGATTACGAATCCATTAAACACTATATAAAAGACATCCAAAAAGGTAAAGAAAACATACTTTGGCCAGGTAAGCCCAAATATTTAGCAAAAACATCTGGAACAACAAGTGGCGCTAAGTTTATTCCTATTACAAAAGAATCACTACCCTTTCATGTAAACTCATCAAGGGACGCAATACTCTTTTATATAAAACAAACAGGGCGCAGTGACTTTTTAAATGGCAAAAATATTTTTATTCAAGGTTCACCAGTTCTAGAAGAAATGAAAGGAGTTTTAATTGGAAGACTCTCAGGAATAGTGGCTCATCATGTGCCAAAATATTTACAAGCCAGAAATTTACCAACAATGAAGACTAACTCAATTGATGACTGGGAATCTAAAATTGACGCCATCTGTGAAGAAACATTTAATAAAGACCTTAGGGTTGTTGGTGGAATACCTTCATGGGTCCAGATGTATTTTGAAAGGTTATTGCAAAACAAAAAAAAAGAGAAAGTAATAGAAATATTCAAGAACCTTTCTTTATTTGTTTATGGCGGAGTAAACTTCGAGCCATACAAAAGAATTTTCTTAAAACTCATTGGTAAAGAAATCAATACAATTGAATATTATCCTGCATCAGAAGGGTTTTTTGCATACCAAAACGACCAAAATGACCCCGCACTTCTTTTGCAGTATAATTCTGAAATTTTTTATGAGTTTGTGGAGCTTAATCAGTTTGACAAAAAACAGTTTAGGCGCTTGAACCTCTCTCAGGTAGAGCTCAATAAAAATTACGTAATGATAATTTCATCAAACGCAGGGTTGTGGGCCTATAATACCGGCGACACCATCATGTTTAAATCAATTAATCCTCCAAAAATAATTGTAACAGGAAGATACAAGCACTATATATCAGCATTTGGAGAACATGTCATATCCTCTGAAGTAGAGCAAAGCATAAAACATGCAATAGCCAAAACAAAATTAGTGGTCAAAGAGTTTACAGTTGCCCCAATGATTGATGTTCCAAAGCCTGATTTACCTCATCATGAATGGTGGGTTGAATTTGATAAAAGCACTATGGTTACAGACGAATTTTCGAAAATTGTTGATTCTGAAATGAAGAGTCAAAATATATATTATAAAGACTTGGTAGACGGAAAGGTTTTACAACCATTAAAGGTAATCAGTGTGCCGACGGGATCATTTAAAAACTACATGAAATCTTTGGGCAGACTTGGCGGACAAAACAAGGTCCCAAGGTTATCAAATAACAGAGATTTTGTTAATGGTTTAAATAAGTACATTAAAAAAACAGAATCTAAAAATTAAGCTTTAATTTTATTTTGTGAACATATTAATCATTGGTTCTGGAGCTAGAGAAAGTGCATTTATATGGAAATTGAACCAGTCCAAAAAGACAGTTAAATTATTCTCAATAAACCCAAATGCTGGAGCAGCAGAACTTTCCACACCCATATATACAGAAAAGGAGGATTTCGAATTCATTAAATCACAAGTGATTGAATTGAAAATTGATATGGTATTGGTTGGTCCTGAAATCCCTTTGATTAACGGGGTTCAAGATTTTTTAAAAAGAGACCCTTTAACAAAAAAAACATCAATTATAGGTCCTTCAAAGGAGGGAGCAAAACTAGAGGGTAGTAAAGATTTTGCAAAAAAATTTATGTCAAAATATAATATACCTACTGCAAAATACAGGTCATTTAGACGAGGTCAAATAGAGGTTGCTCAGCACTACCTAGAGACTATTAAACCACCCTATGTTTTAAAGGCTGATGGACCTGCAGCGGGTAAAGGGGTTTTAATAATTGATGATTTAAATGAAGCAAAAATTCAGTTAGAGGAGTTGTTAATATTTGGCAAGTTTGGAGAATCATCAAATACGGTTGTTGTTGAGGAATTTCTTGACGGAATTGAAATGTCATGCTTTGTTTTGTTTGATGGAAAAAATTATAAAGTTTTGCCATATGCCAAGGATTACAAAAGGATAGGTGAAAACGACACAGGGCTTAATACTGGCGGGATGGGTTCAGTTTCACCCGTACCTTTTTTGGACAAAAAACTTAAGAAAAAAATTGAGGATAAGATTATAAAACCCACTATTGAGGGAATTAAAAAAGAGAATATGGATTATAAGGGTTTTATTTTTATTGGCTTGATAAATGTTAAAAATGAACCATATGTTATTGAATATAATGTTAGAATGGGAGATCCTGAAACACAAGTCGTGTTATCTAGATTAAAAAATGATTTTGTAGACATTTTAACTTCCTGTGAAAACCAAACCTTAGATAAGTTAGATTTTCATTTTGACATGAAAAGCTATACAAATGTTGTTTTAGCATCGGGTGGATATCCCGAAAAATATGAAAAAGGAAAACTAATAACAGGTCTTGATAATATTACTGAAAGTATCATATTTCATGCTGGAACTACAAAAAAAGACAATAATATATATACCAATGGGGGGCGGGTACTGTCTGTAGTGTCATCCGCAACCAAAATGAAAGATGCATTAAAAAAATCATACAACACAATAAATAAAATAGACTTTCTAGGAAAGACTTTTCGTAAAGATATTGGATTTGACTTATAGGAAAGAGTGAGCCGTTACATCTTTATTTTCATCTCCAGACTTGTCAAACTTTAACAACTGGAGTGTCCAATAAATAAGAGCACCACTTATAACTAGTATCAGGGAGAAATTGATAGCATTTTGAAAAAGCCAATTAGAGATTTCCAAACGGATAAAATCAAAAGGAATAAATAAAACCTCTACGAATAGAAATTCAATTGCCGCAAACAAATCTTTAACTTCCATAACAAATGCAATGCAAATTTAATCTAATTTTGTTTATAGTTTATATATTTAATTATAAATGTCAGTAAGTTCAACGTGCAATAAAGTATTTAAAATAGCGATTGATGACTATCATTTGGAGAACTCTGTCCACGCCAAAAACAAAAACCCATTTAAAGATTCTACATCGCTTGAAAAAATTATTTACGATAAGTGTTGGATTGATACGGTTCAGTGGCATCTAGAAGACATTATAAGAAAACCCAATATTGAACCGATAGAAGCTTTAAAAATTAAAAGAAGAATCGATTCTAGCAACCAGGACAGGACCGACATGGTTGAAGAGTTGGACGAGTATTTTTTTAAAAAATATTCAGTTAAAACCTATGAAAAAGATTCAATTTTAAACACAGAAACACCAGCTTGGGCGGTTGATAGGTTATCTATTTTGTCTTTAAAAATATATCATATGAAAGAGGAAGCTGAAAGAGATTCAGCATCTGATAATCATAGAAAAAAATGCTCAATAAAGTTGGGAGTTTTAATGGAACAAAAAACAAACCTATCTACGGCAATAGATCAATTGTTTGAGAACATTTCAAAAGGAAAAGTAAGAATAGCTACTTACAAACAAATGAAAATGTACAATGATGAATCTCTAAATCCAGAGCTTTATTCACAAAATGAGTAATGAGAAAAACACTTTAATTCTTAGATTTTCATCAATGGGAGATGTTGTAATGACAATCCCAGTTCTTAGATGTCTTGAAAAAAAATACCCAAACGAAAAATTTATTTTTGTAACTAGAAAAAAGTTTGAGCCTTTTTTTGCAGAATTCAACAACATTACATTTTTTGAAGCCGATTTTAAAACAAGACATAAAGGGTTTTTAGGTCTTCTTAGGTTGTTCAAAGATTTGAAAAAAACGAACCCAGCTAAAATCGCAGACCTTCACAATGTTCTAAGAACAAAATTTTTAAAATTTTTATTTCAATTATCATTTCACAAAGTTGTCTCAGTTGACAAAAAACGAAACGACAGAAAAGCACTAACAAGAAAAAAGAATAAAATATTCAAACCGTTAACATCCATTCACTTTAATTATCAAGAGGTGTTTAATAGACTTGATTTTGATATTGACTTAACTAAAGACCACTCTTTTCCTGGATCTAAAAACTTCAGATTAAACACGGAAACCATCTCATTAACAAACCGAAGGATTATAGGAATTGCACCCTTTGCAAGATATTTAACAAAAACATATCCTTTAGATTTAATGCAAAAAATAGTTGGTTTTTTAGATCAAAAACACACAGTTTTTTTGTTTGGATTTGGCAAATTCGAAATGGATATAATTGAAAAATGGTCTAAAGCATTTAAGAATGTTTACTCATGTTTAACTGCAGGTGGGTTCAAAAATGAAATTGCATTAATTTCTAACCTAGACTTAATGATTTCAATGGACTCTGCCAATGGTCATATAGCGTCCATTTATAATGTCCCGGTCATCACATTGTGGGGGTTAACACACCCATACACAGGTTTCACAACTTTTAATTCAAACCCTGACAACCAACTGTGTGTTGATAGAGAGAGGTACCCTTTAATTCCAAATTCAATTTATGGGGACAAGGAACTTAAAGGATATGAGGACGCAATGCGGACAATAAATTATAACGATGTTTTGGCAAGAGTTGAAAGAATTTTAAACAATCACGGGTTACAATAGATGTTATCAAATATTTTTACTATTTTTTTCGTTAAAATTATTAATTCATATTATAATGAAAGAAAAGATATTTATTGCAAGAAATAGTGAACCTGAAGGAAGTCCAAGCGAATATTTAGGGGCAGAGGTCTCAATAGGTAAGTTATCGTCAGAAATGATAGATGAACTAAAATTACTTCTTGAAAATGATAACCTATTTGAGGAAATGGCAGGAAACTTTGGACAAACATATATAGGTTCTTCATATTTGATAGATCTCATGGATATTAATGAGGAATTCCATAAAAATGGTTTAATATACTATGAGGATATCGAGGAATCAGGCGATACTTATTCTTACTCAACAAAAAACTGGGCTTTTGTTCTCCCAGAAGATGAAAATTTTGAGCCTAACCCAGATTTTAAACCAGCGAAAAAAATAGAACTATCTTCTAACGGATTTGAGGTTATTAGTGTTCGAACAATGGATCTTTATTTCAAAGCAAAAGGTGAATTAGTAAAAGAAATCAAAACTGATTTTGACCATGTTGACTATACTAATGAACCAAAGTTTAAAATTCAAACAGGTATAGCTAATTTTCATTCTGTCATGTATAGCTGTGGATTTTGTGGATTTAATTTATTACACTCAGTATATGTAAATGGTAATGAATTAATAAGAGATGAGGATGCAGAAGAAGAAGAAGGTAATCTTTATTATTCATCACATTTGTTGTTTAAAGATGGTAGCTTAATTGGCTGGTTAGCATCAAACAATTACTCTCACTCTTTCCCTTTCGACTATATTGAGTCAGAAATCCCCTGTATTAGTCCTTATCTTAAGGATAATGATTCAGAAGTTTATCAAAGCGCTATTAAAGATTTAATAGATAAAATTCAAGGATAAATTGTACTCAAGGTGGTATAAAAATGAAATTTAAGAAAGACGAAGATAGATGGGAAAATAATCCTATAGCACAAATGTTAATATTTATGCCGGCATCAATAATTAGTCCTATACTTAATATCCCTTGTGTTATTTTGGCGCTACCACTTAGTATGTTGTCTAATAAATCTCAGGTAGTAGGTATGCGCTTTTTGTTAAGGTTACAACACACACTTTCATTAAGTTTCTGGTACTTTGTGCAGGAATACTACTTGCCAGATATTCTTCCAATTCCTTTTAAATATGAGCTAATTCTGGTTTTATTTGGTGTTTATTACGGGTTTAATAAAACAATAAATGAGATGGTTAATGAAACTTTAGAAGAACAAGGGTTTATTTAAATTACAAGCACGACGGGTTAAACATCATCAAAATCTATTATTATTTCACCACTTAATGGTTTTGAAATACAAGCAAGCACAAGCCCTTCGTCTTGCTCCTCATCAGAGAGCGCATACTCATCCTCCATTTGAGCTTTACCTGAAACAACCTTGCAAATACAAGTTGTACATATGCCCCCTTGACATGAATGTGGAGCATCAATTCCGTTCTCTAAAGCACCATCCAAGATAGTTTTATCAGAATCAATGACAAACTCATGTTTTTCATCATCTAAAATTACTGTTACATTTGTAGTGTCTGCCATATTCGTGCAATGATATGAAATATTTTAGAATTAATCCAGATGTATAAAAGACTTAGCTTTATTTTCTTTACAGCATTAATTATTTCATGCTCCTCTAAAAAAGAATCATTTATTTCTTTAAAACCAATAAAAGCTAAATACAATATTTTATATAATGGCAATCTTTTTCTTGATGAAGGAGTAAAAAAGCTTGAAGATTTGTACACTGAAAACTATTGGGAAATTCTGCCTCCAATTAAGCAGAATAATGTTTTGGAACTTGAATCTGACTATCCAACAAAAAATTTTACGAGATCTGAAGAAAAAGCAATAAAAGTCATTCAAAAGTTTGGAAACGAAAACAACCTAGATTCTGATTACATAAATAAAGCGTATTTGCTATTAGGAAAATCTAGATTTTATGATAAAAGGTTTATTTCTTCATTACAAGCATTTAACTACATAACCAAACAGGAAAAAACATCACAGGTTTGGTATGAAGCAATATACTGGAAAGCATTAATTAACTCTAATTTAGGACAGAAAAACTTGGCACACTCAATAGTTGACCAAGCAATAAATAAAGAGTCAATTACAAACGAATATAAATCAAAACTATATTTAGCAAAATCTGAAATTAATTATTCAAGCAAAGAATACGACTCATTAATTTTTAACTTAAAAAGTTCTATAAATTTTTCAAAGGATAAAAATCAGAACGCAAGGTCAAGTTTTATATTGGGTCAAGTATACATGCAGAAGGGACAAAAAGATTCATCAAAAGTTTATTTCACTAAAGCAATAAATCTGCACAAGAATAAATCCTCAGGTATAGTAGTTAACTCCAAGCTTTTTAACTTAAACCTTAACAAAGAATCAAACGAAAATGATTTTACGAAGTTGAGCTCAGACATAAGAAGTTTTGACCATGTTCCAAGAATAAATTATTATAACGCAAAAAAACTATTGCTAATAAATGAAGAAGACAAAGCAAAAAAACTTTTAAAGCAGGCAATTAGAATTAACGAAAAAGATAAAAACTTGTTTATTAATGCATATAATGAACTTTTTTTAAATGAATTAAAAAACAAAGAATACTTGAGCTCATCAAATTACTTGGACACACTTATAACTTATTACGATACCAATTCAAAGTCATACCTTGTTTTAAATGAACAAAGAGAGAAGTTGAATTTAATCTCAGACCTAGTTAAACAAAACAAAGAAATCGACTCATTAATTTACATGAGCCAATTTTCCGATGAAGAAATCAATATAATTCTATTAAATAAAGAAAAAGAATCAAATAGAGTTTTAGATAAAAACACTACTTATTCAAATCAAAATCTTAGTTCATTTTATTTTGATAATGGTCTTGCTATCCAAAATGGAAAAAGGATTTTTTTAATCAAATGGGGTAGTCGCTCAAATGTTGATAATTGGAGAGTTAATTCTGTCGAGTCATTAAGTGCAGGTCTACAAAATGAAATCAAACAAAGTCCTAACAAAAAATTAAAATCGTTCAACGACTTACCGCGGTCAACAAAAGAAAAAGATAGCCTTCTAGATATTTCTAATGAAAATCTATCAAAGTTGGGGTTGTACTTATATGAGTATTTCAATGATAAAACAAGTTCTGAAGAGGCTTTGTCAAAAGTTGAATTAAAAGGAAAAGTAGACGAAAAAAAATACCTTCAAAGCAAATTTTATTTATATCAAATATATTCATCAAATCAATTAAGCAATCCACAAAAAGCATTGGAGATTAAAAATTTTATTACATCAAATTATCCTAAGTCTCAATATGCAAATTTTCTAAGTAATCAACAATCAGAGATTTTATCGGAAACCATCAAAGACTCTTTGTTAAAAAACATAAAAGAAACAATTTCTTCAAACAAACACCTTCATGCGCTGAATGTAATCGACTCGTTAATTAACTTGTCGGCTAGCAGAGATTTTAGGTTTAGTTTGTATGAACAAAGGTTGGATATATTTGGAAAGATTTACAAACCAAATGAGTATTTGAAAGAATTAAAAAATATCAGTGTTTTATACCCTGAGATGTCTGACTATTTTTCTAAAAAAATCCAACATATTCAGGGTGTTGTAGAAAAAAATAAAGTTTTGTATGATGACAATCAGTATGTTTTGGTTTTTGCTGACAACAGGGACCGTGTATTAGAACTATCAAACAAGTATGGTTTCGTTCAAGAACCATATCAAAACAATTCATATATAATGGTGAAATATGGTTTCGCTGATAGGGTAGATGCTGAAAAGTTTGCCAATTCAATTACCCAAAACAAAAAAATATTGTCAAACAATAAATATTTTGTATTTTCGACGCCCCAGTACATTAATATGCTGATATTTAAAACATTAGATATAACCAAAAATTAGATTATGGCAGATAATAAGTTTTTTTCATCACCCTCTGTTGATATTATTGAATCATCAACAAAAATTATAGGAGACATTTTCTCGGAGGCAGACTTTAGGATTGATGGTGTTGTTGAGGGAAATATCACAACCACAGGAAAAGTTGTTGTCGGAAAATCGGGTAAAATTAATGGCAAAATCAATTGTTCTAACGCAGATATTTCTGGATCAATATCAGGAAAAATTGAAGTTATTGAAGTTCTTTCATTAATGTCAGAATCATTAATTCAAGGGGATATCATTACTGGAAAACTCTCAGTTGAGGAAGGCGCTCAGGTAGACGCTTCAATATCAATGAAATCAGGAAAACAGTTAAAGGCTGTTGAAGGCAAAACTGAAAACAAACCACAGTCTGAAAAAACAGCCTAATCCTTTATTGGTTTTTGTTGTAATTAGTTTTGAAATGGGGATTATTATGTTCCTGTTTTCCAGACTTGGAAAATGGTTGGATGCATACTATAATTTTGACAAACTATTCACGTTTTCATTAACTTTTTTAGGGTTTATTCTAGCGTTTTATATTGTTTATAAGCAAGTAAATAAACTTCACAAATAGCTTTATTTTCTAACTAATTGTTCTAACTTTGCAGGCATATATTTTACAGAAAATCTGGAATGTTTTTTTCAAAAAAATTTCTCTTTGTAACTCTATTTTCAACACTTGCTTTTTGTACTGCTTTTTCCGCAGAATCTTCGGTTGAAAAGAAAGACAAAAAAACAGAGATAAAAAAATACATAACCCATCACCTAAAAGACTCTCACAGTTTTTATTTAACATCATACACAAAAGCTGATGGTAAAAAAGTTTATATAGAGCTCCCTTTGCCTGTGATTCTGTACGATAATGGTCTTAAGATTTTTATGTCTTCTGATTTTAAACATGGCAAAGAGGTAGTGGCCGACAATGAAAGTTTTTATAGAATGAATTATGACAATAATAAAATCTACAAAACAAATGCTAATGGTGATATTTTGAAAGACGAAAATGGTAAAATCACAAACGAAAAACCTTTGGACTTTTCAATTACAAAAAATATTGTTACTATCCTTCTCGTTTCTTTTTTGATGTTATTTTTATTTAACTCACTTGCGAGATCATACTCAACAAATAACGGCATTGCTGCTGGGATAGGTAGGTTCTTAGAACCCATAATTTTATATGTCAGGGATGAAATTGCAATACCTGGAATTGGAGAAAAAAAGTATAAAAACTACATGAGTTATTTGCTAACTGTTTTTTTCTTCATTTGGTTTTTGAACATGTTGGGATTAACTCCATTAGGTGTTAATGTAACGGGAAACATAGCGGTAACATTTTCGTTGGCCTTATTGACGTTTTTACTTACAAACCTAACAGCAAATAAAAATTATTGGGGTCATATTTTCTGGATGCCGGGTGTGCCAATTCCACTAAAAATAATATTGGCACCAATCGAATTTTTAGGCTTATTTATAAAGCCTTTTTCACTACTAATACGTTTATATGCAAACATTCAGGCTGGACATATCGTGCTGTACAGCCTAATAGGGTTGATGTTTGTTTTTCAAAATTGGATTGGGAGTAGCTTGTCTTTTGTGCTTGCTTTTTTCATTTCAATTATTGAAATTTTAGTAGCGTTATTACAAGCGTACATTTTTACTATGCTATCTGCTTTGTATTTTGGATTTGCTGTAGAGGAGCATGGTGAAACTGAACATTAAGATGAATAAATTTAAATTAAATATATAATTATGGAAATACCTTTAATAGTAGGCGGAGGCCTAGTCGTAATTGGAGTTGGAATTGGAATTGGTCAAATTGGAAAAGGAGCAATGGAAGCTATCGGTCGTCAGCCCGAAGCTAGTGGTAAGATACAGGTTGCGGGAATTATTTTTGCTGCATTAATCGAGGGAATTGGATTTGCTGCATTATTTGCACTTTAATAATTTTTAACTCATATGGAAAAATTAATTGAAGAGTTTTCAATTGGTTTGTTTTTTTGGCAAACCGTGATATTCTTGTTACTAATCTGGTTGTTGAAAAAATATGCATGGACTCCTATACTTAATACAATTAATGATAGAGAGGAAGGTATAAAAAACGCTTTAGAGTCTGCTGAAAAAGCAAGAGAAGAAATAAAGACCCTAAAAGCCAGTAATGACAAGGTTCTTAAAGAAGCAAAAATTGAACGCGATAATATCTTAAAAGAAGCGAGTAACCTTAAGAAGTCAATTTTGGAAGAGGCTAAGTCTGAGGCAAAAACTGAAGCTCAGAAAATCATTGACAATGCCAATGACTCTATAAAGTCTGAAAAAGAAGCTGCTGTTTCAGAAATTAAAAAACAAGTAGCTACACTATCAATTGAAATTGCTGAAAAGCTTATTAAAGAAAAGCTTTCAGATGACGATAAACAAATGAAAATTGTAAAAGAATTAATAAAAGACGTTAAACTTAAATGATAAACACTCGAGCTGCAAATAGATATGCAAAAGCTTTTTTGAGCATTACAGAATCAGAAAATGATTTAGGGATAATGTTTAAAGACATGAACTCCGTCAAAAGAGCCTTTGAACAATCACAGGAGCTAAAACTGTTTATCGACTCAAAAGTTATAAAAGACACGGACAAAGCAGAAACTCTGAAAATGGTGTTTCCTCATTTGTCAACCAACTCAACAAATCTGCTTTATCATCTTATGAATAGTGGGCGTATCGATTTGTTTGACGATGTCGCTAAGTGCTTTGTTCATCTTTACAATGAAAAAATGGGCAACCAAAATGTTATTTTAGTTTCAGTTGCTAAACTCTCAGATGAACTGCTGGCGGAAATCAAATCTAAGGTAGAATCTTTAACATCTAAAAATGTACATCTCACGAATAAAGTAGATAAAAACCTAATTGGAGGCTTTATACTAAAAGTGGGCGATAAGCAATATGATGCTAGCTTTAAACAACAATTGAAAAATTTAGAGCAAGAGTTTTTAAACACATCAACACAATAAATTATGGCAGATATAAAACCAGCTGAAATATCAGCAATTATAAAAAAACAATTAACAGGATCCGATATTGGACCATCACTAGCAGAGGTCGGAACCGTTCTTCAAGTAGGAGATGGAATAGCCAGGGTTTACGGTCTTTCAAATGTACAATATGGAGAATTGGTGAAGTTTGAAAATGGCATGGAAGGTATTGTACTAAATCTTGAAGAGGACAATGTAGGTGTAGTACTTTTAGGTCCATCTAAGGATGTAAAAGAAGGGGATACTGTAAAAAGAACTGAACGAATCGCCTCGATTAATGTTGGTGATGGTGTTGTGGGCAGGGTTGTTAATACACTTGGAGAACCAATTGATGGTAAGGGAAAAATTAAAGGTAAAATGTATGAGATGCCTCTTGAAAGAAAAGCGCCAGGTGTGATATACAGACAACCCGTTAATGAACCTCTACAGACAGGAATAAAATCGATTGATGCAATGATACCTGTTGGAAGAGGCCAAAGAGAGTTGGTGATTGGAGATAGACAAACTGGAAAAACAACTGTATGTATTGATACAATAATCAATCAAAAAGAATTTTATGATGCTGGAGAGCCTGTGTATTGTATTTATGTTGCAATTGGTCAAAAAGCATCTACAGTTGCAGGAATAGCAAAAACCCTTGAAGAAAAAGGAGCACTCTCTTATACAACCATAGTAGCTGCAAACGCCTCCGATCCAGCTCCCATGCAAGTTTACGCCCCTTTCGCAGGTGCTGCAATTGGGGAGTATTTTAGAGATACCGGAAGACCTGCACTAATTATTTACGATGATTTATCAAAGCAAGCTGTTGCATATAGAGAAGTTTCACTTCTTTTGAGAAGGCCGCCGGGTCGTGAAGCATATCCTGGGGATGTTTTTTATTTACACTCAAGACTACTGGAGAGATCAGCTAAAGTTATCAATGATGATGGCATTGCAAAAAAAATGAATGACCTCCCCGAAAGTTTGAGACCAGTCGTAAAAGGAGGCGGTTCATTGACTGCATTACCAGTTATAGAGACACAGGCAGGAGATGTTTCTGCATATATACCCACAAATGTTATTTCTATTACAGATGGACAAATTTTTCTTGAATCAGATCTATTTAACTCAGGAGTAAGACCTGCAATTAATGTTGGTATCTCTGTTTCAAGAGTTGGAGGTTCAGCTCAGATTAAATCAATGAAAAAAGTTGCAGGTACTTTAAAACTTGATCAAGCTCAATTTAGGGAATTACAAGCATTTGCAAAATTTGGATCTGATTTAGATCCTGTAACACTAAGTGTAATCGAAAAAGGGAAAAGAAATGTTGAAATTTTAAAGCAAGCGCAAAATGACCCATTTACTGTCGAAAATCAAGTAGCAATTATATACTTAGGGTCAAAAAATCTTTTAAAATCTGTGCCCGTAGATAAAATCAAAGAGTTTGAAAAGAATTTTTTAGAGCTTATGAACTTAAAACATAGAAAAACTTTAGATACGATTAAACAAGGTAAACTTACGGACAATGTTTTATCAACCCTGGAAAGCGTAGCAGCAGACCTAACATCATCTTATGAATAATTTTCATGCCTAATTTAAAAGAGATAAGAAACCGAATTTCATCAGTAACCTCAACAATGAAGATTACTAGTGCAATGAAAATGGTTTCGGCAGCTAAGTTAAAAAAAGCACAAGATGCAGTTACTGCGATGAGGCCTTATTCTGAAAAACTAGGTGAATTAATGTCAAGTTTCCATGAAATAATCTCATCCTCCAGTGTGTCTCAGTTGTCAGAAAACAGAACCATTAAAAATGTTCTTTTAATTCCAATTTGTTCAAACAAAGGACTTTGTGGTGCATTCAATTCTAATGTTATTAAGAAAGCTGTCAAAATGAAAAATGAACCACGTTTTTCAAAGTCAAATTTCAGTTTCTTAATCATTGGAAAAAAAGCAAACGATATAATATCTAAAACAGAAAAGGTAATCTCAAATCACAGTAATATTTTTGAGAATATTAATTATGATGAGACGTCAGAAATTGTTGATACTGTAATAGAATTATTTTCAAACGGGGAGTACGACCACGTAGAACTTATTTATAATACTTTTAAGAATGCCGCTAATCAAACAACGATTTCCGAGCAATTTCTACCGATCTCTGCACCAACTAATTCCGAAGCTTTATCTGATTATATTTTTGAACCTTCTATGGAACAAATCGTTTCAGATTTGGTGCCTAAGTCATTAAAAATCCAACTATTTAAAGCAATAAGGGATTCATTTGCGGGAGAGCATGGTGCAAGAATGACAGCAATGCACAAAGCTACAGATAATGCAAGTGAGTTGAAAAGTGAACTGGTTTTGACATACAATAAAGCAAGGCAAGCGGCTATTACAAATGAAATTCTTGAAATTGTTTCCGGAGCTGAAGCGCTGAATGGTTGATGAAAATTAAGATAATCAACAAGTCTAATAATCAAAATCCATCTTACCAAACAAGCGGGTCATCAGGTATGGACCTTAGAGCTTTCATTCCTTCTCAAATCACCTTGCACCCTGGCGATAGATTGTTGGTTCCTACAGGAATATTTTTAGAAATTCCGGAGCAATATGAAGCCCAGATTAGATCTCGAAGTGGACTTGCATTAAAAAAAGGCATCACAGTTTTAAATTCACCAGGCACAATAGATGCAGATTACAGAGGAGAAATAGGGGTAATATTATTTAACTCATCAAAAACTCCATTTCAAATAAATCCATCTGATAGAATTGCTCAGCTTGTTTTTACATCGATAATTAAAGCTAATTGGGAAAATTCTGTAGAGTTAAAAACAACAAAAAGATCTTCAGGCGGGTTTGGTAGTACCGGTACTAATTGATATATTGATAGATTCGAATTTCTAAAATTGTCAAAACTCAAATCATATTGTCTAATATCTATAGTTTTCTTTTGCAGCACAACCTTTTCACAAACCCCTAAAATTAAACAACTTGAAAATCAAAGGTTAATAATTAAAAAAGAAATAGAGAATATAAACTCCTTGTTGTTTAACAATTCCAGGACAACTAAAATTGCATACAACGATTTAGAAAACTTAGCAATCAAAATCTCAAAAAATGAGGAGTTAATCAAATTAACTAATCAGCAAATTAATATGGTTACAACGGAAATTGATAAAAAAAATGACTCAATTGACTTTCTTAATAAAGAGATAAAAAAAGTTAGAGAACAATACGCATTAATGATTAATAATTCTTATAAAAGCAAGCTCAAAGAGTCCAGGTTAATGTTTTTACTTTCGTCAGAGGATTTTTTACAGGCATTAAAACGTTCCAGATACATAAATCAGTTTTCTAAAGACAGAAAAAGTGTTGCTCTTAAAATTACAAACTCCGTTAAGTTACTGGCTAAAAAAGTGGAAGATTTAAATTCATTGAAGACCCAAAAAAACAAATTATTAAAACAAAACCAGCAAAGCAGAAAAAAACTCAAAGTCGAAGAAAACTCAAAAGAACTAATGATTACTGGTCTCAAACGAAAAGAAATATCATATAAAAATCAAATAGACGAAAAGCAAAAAATATCAAAAAACCTTGATAAAGAAATCGATCGCCTAATAAAAGAAGCTATCAGAAAATCTAATAATGAACCGAATAATAACATATTTAAATTAACACCTGAAGCAAGGGCTCTTTCTGAAAAGTTTAGCGCAAACCAGGGTAATTTGCCTTGGCCCGTAGAGAGAGGCGCGATTATCCAAAAATTCGGATTACAACCCCACCCTGTTGTCAGAACAACCAAAATTCAAAGCAACGGATTGGTTATTGCTACTACAAAAGACGCTGAAATAAGAACAGTGTTTAATGGAGTAGTATTATCAATACTAAAGTTTAAGGGTAGCAATATTACTGTATTGATTCAACACGGAAGTTATATTACAGCCTACAAAAATATTGCTGAAGTTTATGTTGAAAAGGGAGAAAATGTTACTGCTTTGCAAAAAATAGGAAAAGTATTTAATCCAAAAGACGGTTCTAAATCAACATTACAGTTTAGTATTTTCAATAACACAAAAGCCATAGACCCATATATTTGGATTGTTAAATAAAATGTCTGTTAAAGAAAAAAAAATAAAAGAGCAAATAACAATTGAAGGTGCAGAGATGCATAATCTTAAAAATATAAATGTTAATATTCCAAAGAAAAAATTAATAGTTATTACAGGTCTTTCGGGGTCTGGTAAATCAAGTTTAGCTTTCGACACAATATTTGCAGAAGGTCAAAGAAGATTCATCGAAAGCTTATCATCTTATGCAAGACAATTTCTTGGAAAAATTAAAAAGCCGAAAGTTAAAAAAATACAAGGATTATCTCCTGCAATTGCTATTGAGCAAAAAGTAAATAATTCAAACCCGAGGTCTACAGTTGGTACAAGCTCAGAAATTTATGATTACATAAAGTTGTTATATTCAAGAGTTGGTAAAACATATAGCCCAATTACAAACCAAGAAGTTGTTAAAGATAATGTCAGCACAGTTGTCAACTATATAAATACTTTTTGTGAAGGAGATAAGTTTTTAATAATGGCAAAACTCTTTTGTCCTGAAAGTATTGGTTTACAAAAATATCTTAAATTATTTTCAGATGAGGGTTATGCTCGTATTGAATCAGACGGAAAAATCTATCAGATTGAAGATTTTATTTCAGAGAAAAAAGAAAACCTCTTTCTAGTTGTTGATAGGTCAATTTATAAAACTGACAAAGATTATTCAGACCGAATAACGGACTCAATTGAAAATGCATTTTATCAAGGTAATGATGAAATGTACATTAAAAGTTTAAAGGATAATCATTATAAAGTATTTTCAAAAAAATTTGAACAAGATGGTATAAAGTTTATGAAACCAACTGAACATTTATTCAGTTTTAATAATCCATATGGAGCTTGTAGTAATTGTAATGGATATGGCGATATAATGGGAATTGACCCTGAACTAGTAATTCCTAATACTGGTCTTTCAGTTTATGAAGAATGCATAGCTCCGTGGAGAGGGCAAAAACTTAGTAAGTATAAAGACTTACTTGTAAATAATTCACAAAAATTCAATTTTCCAATACACAGACCCTATTTTAAGTTAAATGAATCTGAAAAAAAATTGCTTTGGGAGGGCAATGAGTACTTTAAGGGTATTAATTTCTTTTTTTCAAAACTTGAAAAAAAAATGTATAAAATTCAAAACAGAGTGATGCTTTCCCGATATCGAGGAAGAACTCAATGTAGTCAGTGTAATGGTACGAGACTAAGAAAAGAAGCAAATTATGTTCGAATAAATGGTTTGTCGATTTCTGAATTGGTCAATTTACCAATTGAAACTGTATTGGAATTTTTTAATAAAATCAAGTTTTCCGAGAGTGAATTAAAAAAATGTAATAGAGTTATAATAGAAATTAAAAACAGATTGTCATTTTTATGCAAAGTAGGATTGCCTTATTTAACATTAAATAGAAAATCAAATACACTCTCGGGAGGTGAAACTCAAAGAATTAATATTGCGACTTCAATTGGAAGCGCATTAGTTGGTTCAATATATGTTTTGGATGAGCCTAGTGTTGGTCTTCACCCTGAAGACACAAGCAAGTTAATTTCTATTCTTAAGAACTTAAGATCCATAGGGAATACTGTTATTATTGTAGAGCATGATGAAGATATTATAAGGTCTGCAGATCAAATTATAGACCTTGGTCCAGGCGCAGGAAGCAAAGGCGGGGAAATTGCTGCGCAGGGCTCCTTAAAACAAATTTTAAATTCAAAAACAATAACCTCAAAATACCTTAATAACCAAAATGAAATAGCTGTACCATTAAAAAGAAGAGTTAGTAATAAAATCATAACACTTAAAGGTTGTAGGGAAAATAATTTAAAAAATTTAAGTGTAAATTTTCCACTCAACTCTTTAGTGGCCGTTACTGGGATATCAGGGAGTGGCAAAACTACTTTGGTAAAAAAAATATTGTACCCAGCCCTATTGCAAGCAAAAGGAATATACACAACAAAACCGGGTCAATTTTCTTCAATTGATGGAAATTTAGAGTCTATATCTTCAATTGAATTCATTGATCAAAACCCAATTGGTAAATCATCAAGATCAAATCCAGTAACATATATAAAAGCATATGATGATATCAGAAATCTTTTTTCAAAACAACCTGCATCCAAACAATTCTCCTTTAAACCAAAACATTTTTCATTCAATGTTGATGGAGGGAGATGTGACGAATGCAAGGGTGAGGGTACAATTAAAGTTGAAATGCAGTTTATGGCAGACATTAATTTAATCTGTGAAAGTTGTAAAGGGAAAAGATTTAAAAAAAATATTTTGCAAGTAACTTATCAAAACAAGAACATTGATGATATTTTAAATATGACAATTGATAAAGGTTATAATTTTTTCCTTGAAAATGGTCAGATCAAAATTGCAAATAAACTAAAAGCACTGTTAGATGTAGGCATGGGGTATGTTAATCTTGGTCAATCTTCATCAACCTTAAGTGGGGGTGAGGCACAAAGAATTAAGCTAGCATCTTTTATTTTAAAAGGTCAAACAGCAGAAAAAACACTATTTATTTTTGATGAACCAACTACAGGCCTTCATTTTCACGACATTAAAAAACTCCTAAACTCATTCAATCATTTAATCAATTACGGTCACTCAATTATTGTAGTAGAGCATAACATAGAATTAATCAAATCATCAGATTATATCGTAGATTTAGGGCCCTATGGTGGAGATAAGGGGGGTGAATTAATATTTGCAGGTTCTCCTGAAAAACTAGTTAAAAATAAAAAGTCTTTACTAGCTAAATTTTTGAAGCCCAAACTTTGATAATGTCTTTTTTATCAATGTGTTTATTTCATTAGAAACCTTCATTTGATAAACCAATAATATATAGGTTATAGAAACGGGTATTGATTTACCAATTATTTCAAGCATGTAATTTTCACCAAAATTTATAGGGTTAATTAAGAAAAATAGAAATACAATTAGAACAAAAACCTTAAAAGTATTATAAGAGTAGGGCTGAATTTTCAGCTTATATTTTAAATAAAGAATCTTAGCCAAAGTAAAAAAAGATATTACAATTAAGGTAGATATAGCTGCTCCATTTAAGCTGTACAAATCAATCAATTTATCATTAAGAAAATAAACTGAGACAGCCATCATTATAGAAAAAGGTAAAGTTATTTTATAAAACTTCGCAGTTGCAAGAATTGCAGGTCCACAACCAAAACTCATTAAAATTAATTTACTTATGGATATAATTAAAACAACTAATACAGCTGTAGAATATGATGAATCTAGAATTAAATTATAAAATGGATCAATATTTAGATTTATCAGTAAGAAAAACAAACCTGAAATTATTAAGAGGTTAAGTGAACTCTTTTTATAAAGGTTATCAAGCCCTTTTTGGTCATTCTCATTTAATGCTTTTGCAACAAGGGGATTTACAATTTGAAACATCGCTCTGCCTGGAATTTCAACAACAGTAGCAATAAAGACAGCCACGGCGTAGAATGCTGTTTGAGATATTATTTCCTTTTGAGGAATCATAAATTTATCAATATCTATTAGGACGCTTGCAGCAGACCCTGCCAAGAAAATATAGACGGAATAGGTTAAAATGTCACTTATATTTTTGGGAACTGAAAAAGAGAATTTAGGTAGATACAGATAAAAAGAGTACAACATCATGATTATAAGCCTTAAGTAATAAAATCCTGTTAACCACCAAATAAAATTTTCTCTTGAAATATATCCAAGATAAACCAAGGTCAGCAAAATTAATATTGATAGCCTTGGAAATATTTCTTTCAAAAAATTACCAAATACAGACTTTAATTGAACCCTGGCCCAAGAATAAAAAACCTCAAAATATGAAGTTGCAAAAGCAACCAAAAATATAACCCACACATAAGAGTCAATTATTGGATTTTGAATCGACAAGATATTTCCAATTGTATCATGAAACCCTACCACCAGTAACGAAATGGGGATTATAGTAAGCATAGGAATAAAAATTACAGATGACATAAAAATGTCTTTTTCTTCTTTGCTTTTATATGATGAAAAATACTTAATTATAGTATGTTGACTACCAAACGAAACCAAAGGCATTAATAGGTTTGAAGTTGCTAATAAAAAAACAACGAGACCATAATACTGAGCTTGAAGAAAAGTTGGGTAAAAAAACAAGGTATTAAAACCACCAATGATTATAGCAATTATAATTATGATAATATTTTTATAAGACTGGTTGAATACAATTCCCATACTATAAGCTTATAATTATTTGTTCAATTTTCTTTGCAATATTAAGGGACATATATTTAGAGGGAGGATTTTTATTTATTGATTTTTTATCTAAATAATTTTTAAAACTTTCGTAAATATAATTTTTTAAATCATCATAATTGTCATAACCAAATGACCTGCCGGATTGTGTTTCAATTATGATTTTTTCTAGATCACTTCCATTATTACTAATTCCTAGAATTTTTTTACCAGATGACAGATAATGAAAAAACTTTCCAGGAACTATATCATTGGAGTCATTCAGATTCACTGAACAAACAACCAAAAGTTCTGAAATTTCAATTTCGTTATCAATTTCATCTTTAGAGACAGGACTTTTAATTTCTCTTTTTTTAATCCTTTTAAACTCTTCAGAGTTCAATATATAATCGTCAATATTTCCAATTAAAACTATTTCAACCCTTTTTTCAAAATCTTCATGCGAGTCAATTAAATCAGCCAATACACACCAAAGATTAGTGGGGTTTTGTATGGGTTTCATTGTGCCCGAATAAAGAATTCTAAATTTCTTATAAGGCTTACTGGATATAATATTACCAAATCCACTTGGCACGTAATGACATCGATTATTTATCTTATCAAACTTATCTTTCAGGTTTTTAGAGGTGGTAAAAATTGCGTCGGCATTTTTTAAAATTCTTTTTTCCTCTTTTTCATGTTTTTTATGTGTTGATCCTAGTTGATTTAATAATTTGTTTTGAAAAAAATTTGACCAAGGATCTCTAAAGTCTGAAATCCATTTAATTTTAATATCTATTTTTAGTTTCAATCCAACCTGGTGCATTGAGTGGGGTGGACCAGTTGTAATAAGATGATTTAAGTTGTTTTCTAAAAAGTATTTTTTTATAAATCTGTAAGCTGGACCAATTAAAAACCGTCTTGAATCTGGGAAGAAAAACAATTCACGAATTATAGAGGGTTTAAGGTTCTTGTTAGATTTATTGCCGAACATGCTCTTTAAGAACTTCGATGGTTCAAAACCTTTTATTTTATTTACAACTATTTCTGGATTTATTATATCTTCACTTTTTTTATCAATTACATCATACTTTGGGTTTTTGAACGTAAATACGTGAACTTCCCAACCCAATTCAACTAGATGATCAGAAAACCTTAACCATCTTTGTACGCCCGAACCGCCAGACGGCGGCCAATAATAGGTTAAAATGCCAATAGATTTTCTATTCATAAATTGAGATAAGTTCTTTTGAGACAACACTATTATTCAATTTTTTAATAGCATTCAAACAGTTAGTTTTTAATAATTCATATTCTTTTTTGTTATTGAAAAGCGAGAGAACTTTTTTTTCAAAATCATTTGAGTTTTTTTCTTCGAAAACTTTACCACACTCAAAAGCATTTATTAGGTTAGCTTGAGCTGTAGAGTTACTACAGATAACTGGGATACCAAATGAAATATATTGAAAAAGTTTATTCGCATAAGTTGTGTCGTGGTGTATATTTCTGTGTAATGGTGAAACACCTAAATTAGAAACCATCAGGTATTTGTAAAGCTGATTTTCATTTACCCATCCAGTAAAATCAACATAACTAGACAACTTAAGTTTTTCAACTTTAGACCTTAACTCTTTATCAAAAGAGCTTTTTCCAATTACTATCAATTTAATATTTGAGATTTTATTCCTAAGCGATGATAATGAATCTATTACGGTATCTAGGCCTCTTCTTTTGGATGTATTCCCAATATAAACCAAAACAAATTTATTTAAATAAATATCACTTAACCTTTTGTCAATCTCTTTATTTAAGTAAAAGCTTTTTTTTACAGTATTGGGGTAAACAACTATTTTCTCTTCATTTATTTTAGTCCTTTTCAATAGTTCTTTTTTGGCCTCTTTGGTAACAGTTATTACTTTACCCGCTTTTTTAATAAAATTTTCCTCTGCAGCTTTCCATCGTCTCGGATTAATCAAGAGCTTTCCAAAAAAAGAATTCACATGCTTATAGTATTTCATGATTTCAGGTCTATTTTCATGCAAATCTAATGTAAACTTTAAGTCTAGGTCTTCACTTATTTGAATTGCTGCCGAAGCGATTTGAATATCATGAATATGTAAATATTTAAGATTATGAATTTTTACAAAATGTTTAATTTTCTGTTTCATTTTCATATTATAAAAAGGCAAATCATTTGCAAGAGCTGAACTTTTATAAAGCAGTTTCGAGCAGAAATATCGTCTGATATTTATCCCATTATGAACCTCTTTTTTCTTGAATTTTTGTCTGTAAGAAAGACAAAATAAAAAAATTTCGTGCCCACGTTTGATTAATTCATCACATTCGTTTGAGACCCTGGCATCATCAGGGAATGGGGCATCTAAAATCATTCCTATCTTCATGGTTTACAAATTCAAAACTCCTTTATAATAATTGTCAAACTCTTCCTCTATTCTCTCCGCATAGACGGCATAGTATCTGTTTGTAAACAGTCTTAAAAAAGGTCTAAATCCAATTTTGTTCGTTGGGCTTTTCCAAAATTCTTTCTTGATTATCTTCCATCCGGATTTCTCTAAAAGCCAATCGAACTGCCAGGCTTCGAACTCATGATAATGACGATCTCTTTCATCAACTTTATTTCTGTATGCTTTTGCAAACCAAAGTTTTAAAGGTACCGTTAAAAAAATCTTTTTTGCCTTTATATTTCTTAGTAATGAATATGGTGAAACCAAGTGTTCTATAATTTCAAACCCCGTCACCAAATCAACATCATCGGGCATCTTAATTTGAGGTTCTAAATCAAAATCTTGCCCAACTGTATTGTATACTTTATAATTGTTTTTTTCCATAATTTCAGAAAAGGGATTTCTCACACCTAAATCAAAAATAACCGAAGGTGAAGGACATATCTCCTTCAACATTTTTAAAGTTTTATTGTATCTGTTGACGGGAATTTTATTGTACATGGTTGACTAGATTTCTAAAATAAAAAAAGAATAAAATCAACAACAGAATATTCGATCCTGCCATTAAGAATGTACCTGTCTTTATTACGGGTGGATCGAAAGTAAATACAATTTCATGTTCTCCCTTTTCAACTTCTAGACCACGAAGCAGATAGTTTACTTTATGATGTTCCTTAATCTTGCCATTAATTTTTGCTACCCAACCTTTTTTATAAAATGCCTCAGAAAAGACAATAAAACCGGTATCATTTGAAAACACATCATAGGTAATTTTATTTGGCATCTTTTCTACAACTTTGATGTAGTTTTTTGAAGTATCATTGTATGATTTGTTGTTCAAGTTTGTACTTAAACACTTTGTTTTAAAGTTTAGACTAGACAACCCAATTAGTTCCTCGTTGGCGTCTTTAACTTTTTGTATTTCATCAACAAACCAAGCACTGCCTAGGACATTTTGATTCTTGTTTAATTCTATATTTCCATTTTCATTTAAATTGATTATGTATTTTACATTTAGCATATCCAATATCCGTAGTTCATTTTTTAAAAGATAGAAGTCATAGATGTCCTGCATCCTTTTGGGTTTTGCGGCGTGATAACCCGAGATTGAATTATGAAAAAAAGAGGTCCTTCCATTAACAAACCCACGAAAACTTTCATACACTCTAAAGTCAGATTTATCATTTATAATTTCTTTATCTATATCATTCAGAGCAAATGGAGTTTTAATTTTAGAGGCATTGGTAAAGTTATTCTCATTGACATAATTTTTATTAAAAGACCATAAATCAGCCAAAACAATTATTGTTAGAACAGGGATTATGTATTTCCTTGATAAGTAGTTTTTTTTGACTGCAAGAATTGAAACAAAAAGAAGAGAAACAATAAATATCGAACGCATTACATCTACCCTGAATATCGATTTTCTTTCATTTATAATCATGTCAAGAATTTCAGGATATGCTCCAAAAACTTCTCTTTCGGATTGAAATTTAAAAATTGATTCGCCAAATATTAAAAGTAAAAATAGGGTTGTCAAAAAAACCAATGATGGATAAATAATCTTTTTGTGGTTCAATGTCTTTTGACGTTGCCCTTCAAATATTTTGTATAATCCAAGCGAAGCAATCAAGGGAATTACAAGTTCGATGATTACCTGAATTGAGGATACAGCCCTAAACTTATTATAAAAAGGGAAATAGTCAATCATAAGGTCTGTTAAAACAGAAAAGTTTTTGCCCCATGATAATAATAATGCGAAAATCAAAGACGGAAAAACCCACCTCAAAGTTTTCTTGTCTAAATAAAAAAGAGATATAATGAATAAATAAAATACACTTATACCGATATATGCAGGTGCAGCCACAATGGGTTGATCTCCCCAGTATAACCTAGCATTTTGATAGATTAAGCTTGCTGATTGAGGATCGTAATTGGATAAGTTTTTGAAAAAATCTGTGTCCTTTCCAATAAGATCAGAACTTCCTCCCCCCATAAATCTTGGAATAATGAGATTTAGGCTTTCAATTTTTCCATAACTGTATTCTGTTATGTAGTCTTTACTCAGACCATCGAGATCATCTTTTTCGCTTCCATCGGGATTAATTGTAATTTCAGAACTCCCCCTCGTGCTAAATTCTGTGTATTCTTTTGTAGCCATGATTGATGAAGAGTTTAAAAGAATTGCAATTAATACAGATGATGAGAACGCTCCTGTTTTTACAAACTTGTTTTTTAAATTATCACCTTTTTCAAATACAGTTGACATGATCAAAATAAGCCCCATCAGCATCATAAAGTAGTAGGTCATTTGATAATGATTGGCATTTATTTGAAGTCCAATCCCAATAGAGCAAATAATAATACCGCTCAGAATCCGATTATTTAAAATTTTGAAAAATCCAGCCAGAGCCAAAGGAGTATAACCAATTGCTAATGCTTTTGTATTGTGACCAACTCCAAGAATTATTATAAGGTACGTGGAAAAGGCAAAAGCAACGGACCCAAAAAAAGCGTAATCACTTCTAACCTTCATACTTTTAAGTAAAAGAAAAAAAGACAGCAGGTAAACAAAAAGATAATCAGCGGGTCTTGGAAGAAAACGAATTAATTTATCAACCTTATCCAAAAGATCAAATGGATACTTTACTGCTACTTGATAAGTGGGCATTCCTAGAAAAGCATTATCAAGCCAGTAAGGTTCCTCATCAAAATTATCTCTATGTTCAACAATTTGACGAGACATTCCCGAAAACTGATCAATATCCGATTGTTTTATTTTTTTTCCTGAAAGAAGCGGATTAAAATAAATAAGAGAGATTATGCAAAAAGAGCAAATGATTAAAACATCAATAACGAGATTTCTATTTAAATAACCTTTAATCAATCTCTTCATAATCTATATATTCACCCACCTTTTCATTTGATTTCCTCTTAAAATCATCTTTTTTTTGCGGTTGTTTTCTTTGAAATTTTTCAAATTGTTTTTTTATCATATATCTCAAAATGTACGGAGCCAGTCTTTTCAATATATAACTAGAGATTACAATAAATAAAAAAATATAAATAAAAAGCATACCCTTTTTTTCAAAAATACAATTAATCAAATGAATTAGTTAATTGCATATTTCAATTTATCTTTGAATTATATTTATTGTATTATGCTAACAGCTAGATGTTTTGTGTTTTTCTTTTTAATGTCCTTTTCTGTAATTGCTCAGTATACAGAAACAATAAACTCAAATAGACCAGGAACATCACATGGGGCTTTTGCAATTGGATGGAATGTTCTTCAGGTTGAGACTGGAGTTTCAAGCTATAGTATGGAGCATAAAAATTTAAACAACTCTAAAATTGATGGATTTAATTTTAATTATTTATTCAGATACGGTTTATTAAATGATAAGTTAGAAATGTTTCTTGAGGGATCAATTTTATCCCGAAATGTTTTGGACAATAATTATCAAAATAATTACTCCACAGAAATCACCGAAACCTTAATCGGAGACCAAGTTTTAGGGTTTAAATACCTTGTTTTCGACCCTTTTAAAAACAAAAAATGGCATGGTGAAAACCTATACAGTTGGAAGGCGGGTAGAGTTATAAAATTGACAGATTTTATTCCTGCCATTTCAGTTATGTTAGGTTCAGGATTTAACTTTGATGATAAGATAAATTATAATGATCAATTTTTTGAAATGAAAAAGACGGTTCACCCCGATTTATTTAATCAGAATATTACGAGGATTAGAAATTTTAATCATCCAATTCAAAATATTTCTCCATTTGTCGGGATTGCCACGCAAAATCATTTCAAAGGAAGGTGGGTGGTTGTAAATAATATCTTTTACAAATTCGCTTTCAAAAATCCTACATTTCCAAGTTTTGTCCCAAAATCAACCAACTACAATACATTAAATTATCTATTTACAATAACTCACAACTTACAAAATCCTAACTGGAGTGTATTTGGTGAGTTCCAGACTTTTAAAAATGGAGTTTACTCCGATCAGCTTTTCAAGTTTGGAGCAGCCCATCTCATATCGAAAGATGTACAAGCGGATTTAAATATTGGTGGTAGTTTAAAAAAGACCCCAAGTTTATTTTATTTAAACCTCGGTTTTTCAAAAAGGTTTGACTGGCACATTGACATTACAGATGTCGAGTTAAAACAGATGAAAGAGTTTAAGAAAAATCAAAAAGCTCAGCGAAAAGCAGAAAAAGATTCTGAGAAAGAAGCAAGAAAAAGTGAAAGAAAAGGAAAAACCATTTTAGATTTTTTTAAAAAAGGAGAGGTTTCAGAAAAGAAAAAAGTCAGGAAAGAGTTGAAGGATCTAAAGAAGGAATCAAAGAAACTAGATAAAGAAGCCAAACGGCAAAATAGAGTTGATAGAAAGAAAAATAAATGATAGAAATTATTAAGGTTGAAAATAAAGATCAGGAAAGAGAGTTTGTGATGTTCCCTTTTTCTTTATACAAGGGTTGTGATTATTGGGTTCCACCAATCATTTCGGAAGAATTAGAATCCATGGATAAAGAAAAAAACCCTGTCTTTGAAAATGCCGAAGCGGAATTTTATATCGCTAAAAAAGATGGTGTTACGGTCGGAAGAATTGCGGCAATGGTCAATTGGGTCGAAATTGAAGAGCAAAAGAAAAATAAATTAAGGTTTGGTTGGTACGATACCATTGATGACTTGGAGGTTAGTAAAAAGCTTCTTGAATCCGTTATAGAATTTGGCAAAAAAAGAAAGCTTGAATTTGTTGATGGACCTGTTGGATTTTCAAATATGGATAAAGCAGGACTATTGATTGAGGGATATGAAGAGCTAAATACGATGATTACTTGGTATCATTATCCATATCAAAAAGAGCATTTAAAAAAACTTGGATTTAGTAAGCTTGCAGAATGGGTGGAGTATAAAATCAAAATTTTTTCTGCTGAGGATGCGCCTGAAAAAGTAAAAAAATTCTCCAAAATAATTCAGCAAAGGTATGAGCTTAAGGTTCTAAATTTTAAATCAAGAAAGGAGATTATTCCTTATGTCGACAAGATGTTTGAGTTATTGAATATTACTTATTCAAATCTACAGACATATGTTACCATTAAGCAATATCAAATCGATTTCTACAAAGAAAAATTCATTAAATATATCCACCCAGACTTTATCAAATGTTGTTTGGATAAGGACAATAATTTAATAGCTTTCTTAATTACAATGCCTTCATTCTCCAGAGCATTAAAAAAAATTAATGGTAAAATGGGGTTAATGGGATACTTGCATTTATTTAAAGCACAACACTTTAATGACAGGGTATCGCTTTATTTAATTGGGGTTGACCCTAAATACCAGAGTAAAGGTGTAACAGCTGTTATTTTTAATGAGTTACAAAATACTTTTAATAAAAGAGGAATAGTCGAAGTTGAAACAAATCCTGAACTTGTTGAAAACAAAGCTATTCAGGCATTTTGGAAAAACTATCAAAGCACACTGCATAAAAGAAGAGCAACATTTACTAAAAAGCTTAAATAAATGGATTTTAAAGATGATATTGTTGCTATATCCTCACCTAGTGGTATGGGGGCAATTTCCTTGATTCGAGTAAGTGGAGAAAAAGCATTGGAAAAAGTCAATCCTTTTTTTAAATCCAAAAGTGGAAAAAGTCTTTTGGATATAAAGTCACATTCTATGATGTTTGGGGAGTTCATAAATAAGGGGGATGTAATTGATGAAGTGGTGGTTTCTTTTTTTGATAAGGACAAGTCCTATACAGGTCAACAGACAGTTGAAATTTCCTGTCATGGATCTACATTTATTCAAAAGAAAATACTTCAAACATTATTAGAAAGTAATATAAGACTGGCTAAGCCTGGGGAGTTTACGATGAAATCATTTTTGAGTGGTAAAATGGACTTGACACAAGCTGAGGCCGTGTCAGACCTTATTTATTCGGACTCATTTTCAATGCATAAAATCGCATTAAGTCAAATGAGGGGAGGTTTTCAAAAGGACTTAAAAGCTCTAAGAGAGGAATTACTACACTTTGTTTCAATGATAGAGTTAGAACTAGATTTTGGTGAGGAAGATGTTGACTTTGCAAATAAAAGTGAATTAGAAAAACTTATTAAAAAAGTTAAGGAGAAAGTGGAAAATTTAAAAGAATCATTTAAGTATGGAAATGCGATTAAAAATGGCGTACCAGTTGCGATTGCTGGCAAACCAAATTCTGGAAAATCTTCACTACTAAATACTTTATTAAATGAACAAAAAGCCATAGTAAGTGATATACCCGGAACAACTAGAGATGCTATTGAAGATGTAATAATTATTGATGGGATAAAGTATAGATTTATTGATACTGCGGGACTTCGAAAAACAAAAGATATTATTGAATCAAAAGGAATTGAAATAACAAAATCAAAAATATCTGAGGCATCTGTATTGCTTTATCTTTTTGACATTAATGATGTAAATGAGGAGGAAATTATAAATGACTTAAATGAGTTTGCTCGACAAGATTTAAAAATTTTCCTAATTAGAAATAAAGCAGACTTAGAGAATAATTCCAAAATTGATTTAGAAAACCTTTTGAAAAAATCTAGCGAATTTGGGATTACTGAAATGGCTGAAATATCTGCTTTGGAAAAAAAATCTGTTGAGACTCTAGTAAAAAAATTATCAAACGCTTTTGAGTTAATAGAAACAGCTGGAAGTACAGTCGTTACAAACTTGAGACATTATGAATTTTTGTCACAGGCTTTAATATCTTTAGTAGAAGTTGAAAAAGGTTTGGTTAATAACATTTCAGGAGATTTGTTGTCAATAGATCTAAGAAAAGCTATTGACTCAATTGGAGAAATCACTGGTCAAATAACTAATGATGAGATGCTTGGAAACATATTTTCAAATTTTTGTATCGGCAAGTAATTTCTAATCTATAATGCCGATTTTTCGAACACCCTTACCAATTCGTGAGGTCAGTTTATCTCCAAGTTCTTCCCTAGCTCTTTCACCTATATCTTCTAATTTCTTTACAATTTCAATATTTTCATTGTAGAGATTATATTGTTCTCTTGGGTCATTTTTGAGATTATAAAGTTCATTGTCACTCACTTTATTCATCTCATACTTAACAGGCATTCCACCAGTACCACCAGGTTTGCCATTTAATGATCTATAAGTTCTTGGGAAATATAGCTTCCAATCACCTGACCTTACTGCATGAAGCTCATTTTCTCTATAATAAAAATATAGCTCATCATGTGGAGATTTTTTTACTCTTTGAGTTATAAGTGGCCAAATATCTTTGCCATCAATCTTATTTTCTGAAAGAGTAGACCCAGTTAGTTTAGAAAAAGTTGGCATCCAATCAATTCCCATTACAGGCTCGTCAATTATAGTTCCAGCCATAATTTCATTTGGATACTTAATGATACACGGAACTCTTTGCCCTCCTTCCCAGGCTGTTCCCTTTCCTTCCCTATAGATGCCAGATGATCCGGCATGATCTCCATAAGAAAGCCACGGCCCATTATCAGATGTAAAAACAACTATAGTGTCTTCAGAAAGACCATTTTTTTCCAATGCATCAATAATTCTTCCAACTGAAAAATCGATTTCAGTAATGACATCTGCAAATAATCCTTTGCCCGTAGATCCATCAAACTCTTTTGATGCAAATAATGGAACGTGTGGTTGTGGATGGGATATGTACAAGAAAAATGGGTTGTCTTTATTCTCATCGATGAAACGAATACTCTCGTCCGTTATATTTTTTGTCAAATCAGACTGGTCAATTAAAGCCTTGACAGGTTTCGTATTTCTATACAATAAAAGATCTTCAGGATAAGAATCTGGAAACTCAGGATGATAAGGCCACATATCATTAGAAAAAAGAATTCCATAAAATTCATCAAATCCATGTTTGGTAGGCATAAACTTTTCTGCATCTCCCAAATGCCACTTGCCAAAAATTCCAGTTTTGTAATCATTATTTTTAAGCATCTCAGATAACAATAGTTCATCAGGATTTATTCCCTTTTTTGACTTTGGTCCAAAAGCTCCACTTATCCCAATACGGTTTGGATAGCACCCGGTTAGTATTGCCGCTCTTGAAGCTGAACAAACTGCTTGTGCTGCATAATATGATGTCAATTTTACACCATCACTAGCCATTTTATCAATATGAGGTGTATTTATAAATTCAGAGTCGTAAGAACTTAGGTCAGCATACGCCAAATCATCAGTTAAAATAAAAACAATATTGGGCGGTTTATAATGACTTTTTTCGCATCCAAAAATAAAAATTACAATTATTATAATTAGATGGTTAAAGTTATATGTCATCATTTTTTTGTTAGAAATAATAAAAAATTAAAACTAAACAGCACACATCTGAAAACAGATTAAAACCTTATTAATTATTTAAGTAGTATATTTTTGTGGATTAAGCTAATGTAACGTTAACGGCAGCGGGTCCTTTTCTTCCTTCACCCTCTTCATAATTCACTTTATCTCCTTCTTTAATTGTTATTCCGTCTAAAGCCGTAGAATGTACAAACATGTCCTCTCCGGTTTCGTCATTTGTAATAAAACCGAAACCTTTAGATACATTAAAAAATTTTACTGTTCCTGTCATTTAAATAAATTTACTCAAACCTATGTTTTAATTTTAAATAATGTTTACTTTATTTCAATTATTTTAGACAAAAGATGAAAAAAATTGAAAAACTTATATTCCGTGAAGTTTTTGCCCCAGGCATTATACTTTGGATCATCAGTTCTAATTCTCCTTATTATAGTTTTTGATATTGAATTCATACCAATAATTCCTGTATTTGTTATTTTCTTATACATGATGTATTTGGCAATAAAAAATTATAAAAAAAGTGAATCAAGTGAGATGGATAAATTAGAAAAACTGATTTATTCTGTCAAATATTTGCCTCAGTTGCTGTACTTTTCTTCTCTTTCATTAGTACTCTATACAATTTATTCTGACATATATTTTGACAATCCGGTCACAATTTTTGGGCTTGAATGGGACTCTCCTTTTGGATAAATATTTTTCCTGTGGTTTCTTTATATTACTCATTTAGCAATTAAAAACTATAAATCAAAAAATGAATACGGTGGTAAAAAATAAGACAATTAAAAGCTTATTGCATATTGTTTAGGTATATTTAACTTTTAAATTGAAAAATGTCAAGCAAATTTTTTGGAAATCGAACTGTTAAACACCAACCCAAAAAAAAGGGAGTCAAGCAAAATTTTAACAACAAGAACAATAAGTCTAAGTCCTCCGGAGTAAGAAAAGTTGGCAGAGGAGGTTAATATCTTGAATTTCGTTCTTAAAAGCGAAAAGGTCATAAATTTTTTATGAAAAAATTAATCAAATTCCTTTTTCTGATTCCATTTACTTTATTGAGTCAGGAATTTGGTAATGATGATATTACCATTTTTGATGACTCTGTTTTATCAATTATTAATAAAAATGCGAAAATTGAAATATTAGCTGACTCGTTTATTGTAGCAGAAGGACCTTTGTGGGACTCGGACAAAGGGAGATTAATTTTTACGGATGTAAGACAAAATAAAATCTTCACCTGGGATGAAAAAAGTGGTATCAAAGATTACATTTCGCCAAGTGGTTCAACAGGATATGCCCCATCATTCAATGAGGGGGGCATAGGGGCAAATGGATTAGCATTTGATGAAAATGGAAATATTATTTTATGTCAACACGGGGATAGAAGATTGGCATTGACATTAAATCTAAGCAGCAAAAACCCAAAGTTTATAACCATAGTAGACAATTACAAAGGAAAAAGATTTAACAGCCCAAACGATTTAGCGATTAGTAAAAATGGAGATATATATTTTACAGATCCACCTTATGGATTCAAAAACTTTAGTGATAGGTACAGGGAAATAGACTTTAATGGAGTTTACAAATATTCTAAAGACGGAAATCTCTCTTTAATTTCTGTGGACATGTCAAGACCAAATGGGATTGCTTTGTCATTAGACGAAAAATATATTTATGTTAACAATTCTGACCCTAAAAATGACCCCAAAATATCGAGATTTAATACTATCAATTTTGAGGAAAAAATCTTTTTTGATGGAAAAGAACTTAGTAAAAAATATCCTGGGGGATTTGACGGTTTAAAGGTGCATAGTAGTGGAAATATTTTTACAACGGGTCCAAATGGCATTCTAGTAATATCACCAAATGGAAAATTATTGGCTATGATAAATTATGGCAAAAAAATTACTAATTGTAATTTTGATGACAAAGAAGAGTATTTGTATGTCACTGGATTTGAAGACATTTCAAGGATAAAACTTAAATGAAAAAAAATTTGATTTTTTTAGCGTTAGCTATTGATATTGTTTTAATCATTTGGTTAATTAAGTATTTTTCAAATTGAGTCAATTATAGTATTTTAATGTAATTCTTAAATGAAAAACTTTATTTTAAATACAATTCTTTTGGTTTCTATTTCTATGAGTAGTCAAAGTACGGATCTATTAAATCCTGAAAAAAATATAGGCTTGGACAATTGGAGCATTGTTAATGATGATGTCATGGGTGGAATATCAACATCATACCTCTCTGTTAGTGATGAAAAAACTTTAATATTTTATGGGAACTTGTCTCTGGAAAATAACGGAGGTTTTGCATCATCTCGTCTACGATTAAGCAGAAAGATATTGGCAGGTGTCAAGTCTTTTTCAATTAGAATTAAAGGAGATGGAAATTCATATAAGATGAGACTTAGTCAAGACAATAGACGAGCATCATATTCAGCTAATTTTAACTCGGTTGACAATAAGTGGGTTGAGGTAAACATACCCATCGAAGATTTTGTTCCGACATGGCGCGGATATACATATACTGATTACCCCCCTATCACGCCAGAAAGAATAGGGTCCTTAGGGTTACAGATTTCAGATAAGCAAGAGGGAGAGTTTAAGCTTGAGATAAAATATATCAAAGCAATATTTTAATAATATTGCTTAACTTTATTTAATTACAATTTTATTTGGAGCTTTTAATCCTTTACGCTTTTCTCACAATTTCTCTTTCTTTTTTATGTTCTATACTGGAAGCTGTCCTTTTGAGTGTAAACCCAACATTTATAAAGATTAAAATTAAGGAAGGAAAAAAATATGCCGAGAAACTTCAAGGGTTAAAAAGTTCGATTGATGAGCCTTTGATAATAATTCTTACACTTAACACCATCGCTCATACTGTTGGTTCAATAATGGTAGGGGTTCAAGCTAAAATTGCTTATTCAACTTTACAGATTGACAATACTTATTTGATTTTTGGTGCATCTGTTTCGGAAGAATTATTGGTGGGTATTATTTCAACAATAATGACTGTTTTAATTCTTGTTCTTTCTGAAATAATTCCCAAAACAATAGGGGCAAATTATTGGGACAAATTGGCTCAACCAAGTACTATTTTATTATCTTCTATATTACCAGTTTTCAGGTATAGTGGTTTGCTTTGGATTTTGCAACTTTTTACAAAAATTGGATTGGGTGAAAAAAGGGAGTCAATTTTTAAAAGAGAGGACATTTCTACAATTGCTGAAATTGCTGAGGAAGAGGGTGTAATTGAAGAAAAAGATTCACTGTTTATAAAGAATATTGTCAAACTTCAAAATGTTAAAGTAAAAGATATTATGACACCTTTTTCTGTTATGAAAATTGCAGATCAAAACTCTACAATTCATGATTTTTATAATCAAAATAAGAGTCTGGAATTCTCCAGAATACCAATATATAACCAGACTACAAACAGAATAAGCAGTTATGTTTTAAAGGATACAATCTTAGAAAAAATAATTCAAAAAAAGGGGGACCTAAGGCTTAATGATATAAAGCGAAAAATAATTAAGACAGATCACAACTCAAAAGTTCCAATTTTATTTGACAAGCTTCTAAGGGATAGGGAGCATTTGTCGTTGGTCATTGATAAACAAAAAAAAATTAAAGGTATAGTAACTCTAGAGGATATTATAGAGACTGCCTTAGGGTTTGAAATCGTAGATGAAACCGATACTGTTGTAGATTTACAAGTACTAGCAAAACAACAAAAAAAATAATAACATGATTTTTAATTAAACTCAGTTTGCCCCTTGAAATTATATTTATAATTTTGCAAACGAGCTATGAAAAAACTTCCTGTAACCGTGTTAAGCGGTTTTTTAGGGGCTGGTAAAACAACTCTCCTAAATCACATTTTGCATAATAAGCAAGGTTTGAAGGCTGCAGTTATTGTCAATGATATGAGTGAAGTTAACGTTGATGCTGATCTTGTAAAAAATGAAAATACATTATCCAGAACCGAAGAAAAATTGGTGGAAATGAGTAACGGATGTATTTGTTGTACACTAAGGGAGGATCTCATGGTAGAGGTCGAGAAATTGGCAAAAGCTCAAAAATTTGATTACTTAATAATTGAAAGTACTGGTATATCTGAACCAGTTCCAGTTGCCCAAACTTTTAGTTTTGAAAGTGAAGATGGAAGTATTGACTTAAGCAGATTTAGTTATGTGGATACTATGGTTACAGTTGTGGATTCACTTAATTTTCTTAAAGACTTTTCAAGTCCTCAATACCTTAAAGATAGAAACTTGACAGATATTGAAGGAGATGAAAGGACTATTGTTAATTTACTAACGGATCAGGTAGAGTTTGCTAACATTATTCTATTAAATAAAACTGACCTAGTTTCAGAATCAGATCTCCGAAATTTATATGATATTATCCACAAGTTAAATCCGGATGCTAAAATTATCCCAACAATCCATTCTAAGGTTAATCTAAGTGACGTTATTAATACAGGATTATTCGACTTTGAAAAAGCAGAATCATCGGCAGGTTGGATTAAAGAATTAGAAAACGAACACATCCCCGAAACAGAAGAATATGGGATTGGTTCTTTTGTCTACCGAAGAAAAAAGCCCTTTCATCCTAATAGATTCCTTAAATTTATTCAATATCAGTTTCCAAAAAACATAATTAGAAGTAAAGGTTTATTTTGGATTGCATCTAGGGCTAATCAAGCTCTTGTGTGGAGTTCTGCAGGCGGATCAGTAAAGACAGATCCTGCTGGTGTTTGGTGGGACTCCATGCCATTTTCTGAAAGAATAAATTATGCAAATTTTGTCAATAACCAACAAATGATTGAGTCAGATTGGTGTTCGGATTTTGGAGACAGGAAAATAGAATTGGTTTTTATTGGCCAACAACTTGATGTTAATGCTATAACAACAAAACTAGATGATTGTTTATTGAACGAGCAAGAGATAGTTGAATGGAAAAATGGAGATCTTCATTTAATTGATAGTTGGCCAGTTTCTCATTAATAATTAATTTAACATTAAATACAGTGTATTTAAACTAAAATACAATAGAATTATATTCTGTATTTTATTCTTTATAAATTTATCCGCATGAAAACTTCGATTGAAATAACCCTTATGCCACTAAATGATGATTACAAATCAATCATTAAAAAATTTATAATTTCTTTGCGAGAAAGTAATTTTCAAATCCTTGAAAATCCATTGAGTACTCAAATATTTGGTGAATTTGAACCCACTATGCTAATGCTCACCGAGAAAATTAATAACATTTTCTCAGCTTGCGATGGCATTATGGTCAATTTAAAAATTGTTAAAGGGAACAGGTTTCATTATAATCCTGATTTTTAGGATGAAAAATCAAATAAGAATAATGTTTAACTCTATTTATGAAGAGTATGATCTCATAAATAACCTCATCACTTTTGGTCTACACAAAAATTGGAAAAAACAAATTGTAGATATTTCTAAATCTTTAAATCCAAAAAGAATATTAGATGTAGCAACCGGGACTGCTGATATTGCTATAGCACTGACTAAAATCAAAAATTGTGAAATTATTGGGATGGATTTATCATCTAATATGTTAGAGATTGGTAAAAAAAAAATCAAGGAATTACATCTTTACAAAAATGTTAAACTCGAGTTAGGAGATGTTGAAAATTTAGAGTATAATGATAATTATTTCGATGTTGTAACAGTAGGTTATGGTGTTCGAAATTTTGAAAACCTAAAAAAATCTTTGGATGAAATCTATAGAGTTTTAAAGAAAAATGGGACATTGATAATTTTAGAAACTTCAGTACCAAAAAACAGGGCTATTAAATTATTTTATAATTTTTTTACAAAATTCTATGTAAAATTAATTGGATTCCTTTTTTCCAAAGACTTCAATGCTTATTCTTATTTGCAGAAATCTGCATCAAATTTTCCTCATGGTCAGGATTTTATAAATATTTTAAAAAACTCAAAATTTACAAACATATCGCAGGACATAAAACTATTTGGAGCCTCAACAATTTATGTAGCAACTAAACAACTGGTTCATCAGTAACAGGATTAGCAATAAAAAATGTTTTTAATAACAGTCGAATTATAATAAATATTCCATAATTTAGGTTTACAACAAAACTTTAAATATGGGACCATTCCAAATAATTCTTCTTTTACTAATTTTAATTTTACCAATAGTTGGAAATTGGTTCTTATATCAAAAAGCAGGTAAACCAGGTTGGGCAGCAATTATACCAATTTATGCTACAATAGTGTGGCTTGAAGTTATTGGTAAACCTTGGTATTGGTTGTTGCTATTCCTAATTCCATATGTTAATATAATCTTTTTAATATGGGCACTTAATTTAACATCTAAAAGTTTTGGTAAAGGTGTTGGATTCACAATTGGTTTAATACTCTTACCAGGTATTTTCCTGCCTATTCTAGGACTAGGCTCATCTAAATACATAGGTCCAGCTGGAAAATAATAACTAAAATTTGGTTGACTATTCAGACCATTACTCTACAGGGTAAATCTCCAAAACAAAATAAATTATGTAAATTAAAGTCATGGAAAATTTATCTTTTGCATCTCAAATCATAGTAGCGGTCTCAGTTTTATATATATGGGTTTTTAGATATGACAACATTGTTGTTGAGTTCAAACATTATGGTTACTCAAATCTTTTAAGGAATTTTGTAGGAGCTTCGAAAATTTCGATTTCTGCTATTATGTTAATGGGTATTTGGTATAATGAAGTTCTTGTTTGTGCATCATTATCAATGGCTTTTTTCATGTTGTGCGCACAAGTTTCTCATTTAAAAGTTAAAAACCCAATTGTAAAATTTATTCCATCTTTTGTTTTTCTTCTAATGTCTTTATTTGTGGCTGCTTTTAATTATGGTTTGTTGTAATTAATGGAAACAGCTATAATTCTATTCACAGGAATTTCATTTATAATTTATGGGATTAATTCCTTCTATTCAAAAAGAATGATTAGTGAGTTTAAAAGATGGGGATATAAAAAACATAGAAAGACAATATCATCGCTACAAATTTTGGGAGGATTGGGCTTAGTAATAGGTTTACAAATCAATATTATTCTGATCGCATCTTCCTTATGTTTATCAATAATGATGTTTTTTGCAATAATTGTGAGAGTCAGAATAAAGGATAATGTAGCGACAATATTACCAGCTATTACTTACCTAATGTTGAGTGCGTTAATATTAAATCATTCAATATAGATTATCTAAATTAGTATTAACTAATATTTAAAAATTGAAATACATAAACTATTCATTTTTCTTTTTTTCAATTGTTGCTTTTCTAAGTCTATTTTTATTTGGAATCTCTAATAACATTATAATTCTAAGTGTCATATTATACTTTAATTCTGTCTTATTGATTTCTAATAAAAATTTAAATTTTGTTTTAAAAAGTTTATTGTTTTCAATTTCAATTGTAATCGTTACCTACCTTATATACTTAATTGTCATACATACAAATCTTGGAGGGTTCAATTCAGAACTAACCATATAAAAAATTTCAACAAAACTTATTTTATGTATTGTACAAGTAGGACAGTAAATAGAAACAACAAAGCAACTACAAGGGATTTCATTATTTTCTCTTTCATTGAAGTAATTTTTATTTAAGATAATATAATTAAAATTGATATTTAGTAAATTTAAAACTTGAAAACAGTACTTTTCATACTTTTAATTTTATGGGGCTTACCAAGCACATTTTTAAGAAGTAAGTTTAGAAAGATTGTTTATCAAACAGATGACTGGAAAATAAATATTAAACCCATATTTATTAAAGAAATAAAGGGTCTTTTGTTTAATCTTTACCCTGAAAATAAGAATTATCTAAAAACACGCAACACTTACAGGGTTTACTTACTCATTTATTTATTGATATTCATAGTTTACTATTTTTACAATTAAAATTGAAACAATTTTGAATGGTAAAATAAATTTTTTACACTCTATTTTTTCACTACTGATAGTATCAACAATTTTTCTGTTTTACTATTCAGAATCTGTATATAATTATTTGGTAATGGAGGATGGAATTATTGAGTACTTAACAGCAATTTTTTTATTGTCTGTTTCAATATATATGATGAGTAAACTTATAAAAAGTATAGAAAAAATTTCATTAAAAAATATTGGAATTATAATGTTCTCAATTATATTCTTTTTTGGATTTGGGGAGGAAATTTCTTGGGGACAAAGAATTTTTAGCATTGAATCTCCTCCTTTTTTTAGTGAAAATAACCTACAATCGGAGACGAATATTCATAACCTAATGATTGGTGGGGTTAAATTGAATAAACTGATTTTCACCAACGGTTTGTTTTTTATTTTCTTATTTTATTTTTTGGCACTACCATATTTATATGCCAAATTCAACAATGTAAAATCCATAATAAATAGATTTTCCATTGTGATTCCAAAATATAGTCAGTCTATAATTTTTATTTGTTCAACAATTATTATTTACATTTTTGACCATGACAGGATTTCTGAAATATGGGAATGTTTATTTGCATTTACGATGCTAATAACAACAATCAATCCACTAAATAAACAAGAAATTTATAGTTAGTTTTTTTCGTAAACTTTGAAATAGTCAAGAATTAAATAGTTTGGAAACGCAGTATTTCCTTCTTCTACAACCCTCATAAGCCCATTATTAATTACCATACACATTGGTTGATCGGGCCAGTCTGTTTCGGGGACCTCTACTCCCTTAGTTTTAGTGTGTACCAGCACTCCATCTATATACCATTTCATATCATCTTTTGTCCATTTGAATCCATATATGCGATGCTGTGCCGAGGAATTGTATGTAGCTTGGAAGTTGGGCAAGACATAACTATCATCTTTTTTATCATTCCATACACCATATATATACCTAAAATACATTTCATCTTTTCTATTGGTCCTAAAAAATTTTCCAAAATATTCCCAGACATCAATTTCCGGTGGCCAACGTCTATTTTCTGAATCGTCAATAATCCAAATTGCCGGCCATACTTTATCTCCCTTTGGAAATTTGGCTCGAACTTCTATATAAACATCTTTACTCGTTCCATTGAAGTTTATTTTTTGGAGTGAATTAATCCATCCTGTTGAATAATCAAAATCGCGGGCAGGATCCGTTCCGGTAATTGATTCTTTTTTATTGGATAAATAAAGTAAACCGTTACTAGCATAAACATTAGAGTCCTTTAAGTATCCTGCATAATTATCATTTAAAAGGTTCTCTCCACCAGTCTGTTTATTCCAAATCATTTTAATATCTGGATTGGTATCGTGTGTTAAACCCTTTGACCAATTTTTTCTATCAAAAGAATTAAAGTCATCAATGACAACCAATTCAAAACCTGGAGGAACATGGGGAGAGTCCGGACTATTGGAATTATTGGATGAATCATTATCATGATTTGAAGTGGAATCTCCACCATCCGAACACCCAAAAACAATCAAACAAAAAACAATTAATTTCAGTCTTTTTATCATACAGAATAACTAACTTAATAAAAAAAAAGTTATATGAAGAAATATTTACTTACTCTTATTGTAGCAGGGTTATTTTATTCTTGTACAAACGAGCAGAAATCAATTGGCATGACAACATGGTCCGATGATGGAAAAGAATACAAATTTTTCCTAGGAACACAGGAGGCTGTTGATGTTGTATTAAATTATCATGAATTGATAAGTAACAAGATGTATGATGAGGCGCTTCAGATTTTTAATGATACTGCTAGCGTAACATACTACAGTGGCAGAAAGGTCACCCCTCTTGAAATGCTAACTATGACAGAAAGGAGGGATTCATTATATGAGGCTAATAATGCTGATTATAAATGGAATTTAGTTAATGCATTCTCTGTAGATTTAGATCCAACTCGAGGTGGTGAGCACGTAAGCGCTGACTATGTTGTCACATATGATGATGGTGAAAATAAAAGCAGTTTTAATTCAATATTGAGGTTTTATATTGTTGATGGAAAAATAGTCTGGGTTAATCAATTTAATCAGTCTGTAATAGATGAATAGATAATCTATTGGGGCTTTGTTTGAAGGTAAAAACATTAACTAATGGAGACAATAAAAACTATAATATTTGTTTTATGTATTCTACTGGTGTTCTACTCAATAACCAAAAAAAATCGTATTTATTTCAATTATGGTTATTTAATAATAGGATTATTAATAATTATCGATCAAATAAGTATTTATATTGAAAATTTAGATTCACTAAATTTAGCACTAGCTTGTTTATGGTCGATTCAAGTAATTTTAGTTATCCCAAATAGATTACCACCATTAACAAAAGATGGAAGCGTAGTTGCAAAATCAGCCGTTCCTAAAATAATGATAAGCCTTTCGATAATTAATTTTTTTTGGGCCTTTTATGCATCTCAGGTAGATTACATTCCATCAGCTGCAGTTTATGGGCATGTGATTTTAGGTATGCTTCCAATCTTTCCTGCATATTTTTTACTTACGGGGAAAATAGAAACTATAGATTAGTCATTTTTACATCCAAATGAAATAAACTAAAGAAGGATATGTACAAGTAGTTTATTCATTTTTAAAACTTATTGTAATCTTTTATTCATTTTTCTAAATTGAAGCGTATTAACAATACCGAGTAGATTATTAAACTGAACTCCAGAGTCAATTGATTCTAATTGTGATGAAACTGTATTGCTGAACGAGTCAATATTGTAAGAAAGTGATTGAATCTCACTTCCAATATAATTTATTTCATCAAGAATTGCTTGATTCATCATGTTCATATCTCTTCTAAGCATTGATATTCCAAGACCTAGCTCAGAAATACCATCAAGAAAATCATTTTGCCAATTTGAATTAAAGACTTTCATTTTATCAAAAGTTTCATATATCTGGTGATATGTAATTAAATCTTCCTCGGTTAGACTTGCCACCATATTTAGAGAATGTACTAAACAAACTTGAAAAAAATTAATATTTAACTCAATGACAGTTTTTAAATTTTCAACCTCATCAATCGATTTACTTACAGAAATTTTCTTAAATAACTCATTTATTTTTATTCTTTCTTTCTTAAGGAAGTTTCCAAGTTTAACAAATTCCTTTATGTGAGATTTATCAATTTCAATGATTACTTTTTGATTTTTCCTTAAGATTTTAGAAAACACATCCCCCTCCGCAACATCTGGCACACCATTATTGTCTTTATCAAAGATTTTTTTTATTTCTTTTTTCTTTGATTTCAATTCATTAGCAATATCTTTTTTGCTTTTTAAAGCGTGCTTGTTCAAAAAAATTGCATCGTTCAGGTAAGGGTCAACATCTTCAGGTTTTATTAACTCCCATCTTTGTGAATTTTTATACTGCTTTAGTCCAAGGTATGCTCCAGTATAATATTCAGCAGTTCTCTTTTTTGCTGCTGTTGGAGATACTCTATTACCCTTTAAATCATACCAAGAGTTCATGATATATCCAGTTTTATGAATTTTAGGTTTTGCTATAATCCCAACCTCATCTGGCTTAAACCACTTGACTGCTTTCGATGGTCCATTAGTTCTAAGCATAGCCCCTTTGGAGAGCGGAGGAGGTGTTTCCTTTTTCTTAAAAAAATCAAATAATCCCATGGCTAAATATAAAATTTATTTGAGGGAAATTGCAGAAACCAAGTTGTATATTTTATTTTAAATGGGTGAAACTATCAATCAGTCAGTTTTAAACTCCATGATCAAAGCTGTGTGAATCAGGGTTGCAACTAATTTTCCATCCAGATTGTAAAGTTCGCCTCTCATAGTTACAATGTTTTTACCCTTTTTAATTATTTCGGCAGTTGCTATCGCATCTCCTTCAAAGAGAGGTCTGTGATGAATACTGTGTAAATTCGTTGAGTTGGGATATATGGTGCCGTCAGCTTCATAAATTAAAAGAAGGCTTGTTACATCATCTAACATGGAATTCATTTGTCCACCTTGAACAGTTCCTGCAGGGTTTAAAGTATTGGCAGGGAAAGAACCTTTTAATTTTAAAAACCCTTCACGATATTCTATAAATTTAAAGTTGAAAATTTTTCCTGATCCACCCTTATTTTTATGAAAGGCTAAATATTTTTCAATCTCTTCTTTCATTTTATTTTGTTATTTGATTTTAGGGTTTTATTTAAGATAAATTTAATAAAGATTGATTAGATTTATGTGTTAAAATTTAATCAAAATAAAATATGAAAAAGCTATCAATTTTTTTCTTTTCTCTATTCTTCATATCAATTAGTTCACAAGAGAATATTAAGTATCAAAAACCATCCAAAGAGATATTAGATCTTGTTGAATTTGAAAGACCCCCGTCAATATTATATGACGAAAACAAGAATTTTATGCTTTTTTTATTTAGAGATAATTACAAATCAATTGCTGAACTTTCAGCAAAGGAATTACGACTTGGTGGTTTAAGAATTGATCCAAAAACTAATATTGGAAGTAGGGTAACTTATTACAACAATGTCAAAATTCGAAATCTTAAAAATCAAAAACTTGAGATAACTCAAGTAAAAGGCCTGCCTAAAAATCCTAAATTGAGTAATATATCTTGGTCTCCCGATCAAAAAAGAATTGCTCTAACAAATACAACTGAAACTGGTGTTGAACTTTGGGTTCTAGAATTGGAAAATGGGTCGGTCACGAAACTTACAGAGCCAAATTTAAATTCAAATATTGGAAGTGTAATTAATTGGTTTTCTGACAGTGAAAACATGCTAGTTAAAATGATATCAAACAACAGAAGACCATTAATCGATACAAATAAAATTGTCCCTGACGGGCCAACAATATCTACAAATTTTGGTGAAAAAGCACAAAATAGAACATATCAAGACTTGCTAAAAAATAAGTTTGATGAGCACAATTTTGAACAACTCTCAACATCAACGATATATAAAGTCTCTATTGATGGATCCGTTAAAAAATGGATGGATGATGGAATGTATAGAACAATATCTTTTTCACCAAATGGTGAATATGTCATGATTTCTCAAATCAATAAACCATTTTCCTATTTAGTTACATATAGCAGATTTCCAACAGAAACAAATATTTACAATAAAGACGGAGATTTTGTTTCAAACCTTCAAAAAGTTCCATTGATTGAAGAACTGCCAAAAGGCTTTATGTCGGTTAGAACAGGTAAAAGAAGTTTTAGCTGGAGACCTGATAAAGGAGCATCTCTAACTTATGTTACAGCATTAGATTCCGGAGATCCCTCAAAAAAAGTTGATTTTAGGGATGAGGTTTATGAATTAAATTATCCTTTCTCGGGCAAAGGTAAATTGATACTCAAAACAATAAATCGTTTTTCTGGCATTGATTGGGGAACTAAAGATATGGCAATCGCTTATGATACTTGGTGGAATACAAGAAATAGAAAATCTTATGTTTTTAACCCATCAAACCCAAATATTAAACCGAAAATAATCTCTGATAGAAACTATCAGGACATATACAGCGATCCAGGAAATTTTCTTAGATCTAGAAACGAGTTTAACAGGTCGGTGCTAAAAATGCATTATGGAAATATTTTTCTAAGAGGACAAGGTTTTTCACCAAATGGTCAATTTCCTTTTATAGATAAGGTTAATACCAAGACTTTTGAAAAAACTAGGGTTTATCAATCTAGCTACACTGATAAAATTGAAAGTATTATTGACTATGATCCAAAAAAAAATCAGCTTACCGTAAGTATTGAATCACCAAGTGAGTACCCCAACTATTATACAAAAAAAGTAAAGTCAGGAAAACTTGAAAAATTAACCAATCTAAAAAACCCTTTTTTAGAATTACAAAACGTTAAAAAAGAGAAAATAACATATCTGAGAAACGATGGAGTTGAGCTTTCTGGAATATTATATCTACCTCTTAATTATGATAAAGAAAAGAAAGAAAAAATGCCTATGATTCTTTGGGCTTACCCAAGAGAATTTAAAGACAGGCAAAGCGCATCACAGAATACTAAAAATTCAAACGAATTTACATACCCTTATTATGGTTCAATGGTTTATTGGGTAACTAAGGGATATGTAGTTTTGGATGATGCATCCTTCCCAATTATAGGTGAGGATGAAAATGAACCAAATGATAATTTTAGAAATCAATTGGTAGCAAATGCAGAAGCTGCGATTGATGCTGTTGATAAAATGGGTTACATTGATAGAAATAGAGTGGCTGTTGGAGGTCATAGCTATGGTGCGTTTATGGTTGCAAATTTATTATCACACAGTAATCTTTTTGCCGCAGGAATAGCTAGAAGTGGTGCCTATAATAGGACTCTCACGCCTTTTGGATTTCAAAGTGAAGAGAGAAGTTACTGGGAGGCTCCAAATGTTTACTATACAATGTCACCATTTATGCATGCTGATAAAATGAAAACCCCATTGCTGTTAATTCATGGGGAAGATGATAACAACTCAGGGACTTATCCAATGCAAAGTGAAAGATACTTTAATGCCTTAAAGGGTTTGGGTGCTACTGTAAGATTGGTGATGTTGCCAAAAGAAAGTCATGGATATAGATCAAAAGAAAGCATTTATCATGTCTTATGGGAACAAGATCAATGGCTTGATAAATATGTTAAGAATAAAAAATAATCCTTAAATAATTAAGAAAATTATTTAAGTTTGCTACCACAATTATGAAATATACTTTAAATCACCCTGATAAAGTTGGAGCGATAAACAGTTCTTTGTGTGTTGCTCATTGCTTTGCCACACCATTTTTATTTCTAACTCAAGCCCAAACCAGTTTAGTTGAGTTATCATCGGTGCCATTATGGTGGCAATTGCTTAATTACGTTTTTATAATTGTTTCATTTTTTGCAGTCAAAAGGACTGTAAAAAACTCATCTAATGAACTCGTTAAATCACTTTTGTGGGTATCATGGGTCTTACTTTCTGCTTTAATCTTAAATGAAGAATTTGAGATTATGCACATGCCTGAACTGTTGACATATTTTGCTGGAATTTCCCTTGCTACATTACATGTTTACAATTTAAAATATTGCCAGTGTGAGGATGAGAATTGTTGTCCTCCAAAAAAATAAAAAGTAGTTTTTTAGATAGCTCTAAATCTTCTAGAGTTTGTCCAATAAACCCTGTTAGAATTTCCTAAGAATAATTTTTTCTTTAACCTATCATTAAATTCATTTCTAATTGAATTTAACTGATCATTTCCGTTTTTTTGTTCTTTCAAATTCATAAATATATTTTTCTGCAATATTATGTATTTCGTATCTATTTCACAATATTTTTATCTCTGTAGAAGCATTATTATTATTTATACAAACTTTTAATTAAAAGAAATATATATTATCAAAAAAAACTAGTGGTTTCTAACAATTTACTATTAAATGATCCCAAATATTGAAAGATTAATAATTATTAAAAATTCTATACTTTTTTTTCGTGCATTACATCATAAATAAATACCTTATTAAGTAATCAAAAATTATATTATATGAAAAAATCTATATTATTAACTTTAAGTATTCTGTTCTGTATTTCTTTAAATTCCCAAAGAAATGCTAATGCTGAATACTGGGTCAGTTTCACCTATCTTCCCAAAAAAGGTATGGTCGAAGAATTTGAAAAAGCAGTTGCTGATAAAACTAAAAAATACAACGCAAGCGAAGAGGATGCAATTTTTGCATTTCAAATAATGACCGGTGGGGGTCAGGGTGCATACCAAAGATGGGTCGTAAGAAAAGACAGGTCTTTTTTTGATCAAGATAATGCCGAAGAGCTTAAATATTGGAACGATAATGTAGACCCTTATATCGCAGATAAAAGTGGTCAAAAAATTTGGCAAATGCTCAAGGGTGCAAGTCATGGTTGGGATGAACCAAGAACTCCCCTAAAATATTACGTCCAAAATACCGTAGTTGTAAAAAGAGGAAAAAATCAAGATTTTATGAATATTCAGAGAAGACTCAAGCAAATGATGTCTGAGACAGAATATACTGGTAATCGAGCTGTATTTAGATTAAATAGTGGAGGGAATAATCAAACTTTTATGGTAATAAACGGTTTTGATTCACACGCTGCTTCATTTACTAATAACCTTCCTGAGGAAACAAATTTTGCTGACGCTTATAATGAAAAATTTGGTGAAAATGCGTGGAGTGAGGATTGGACTGCTGCAAGCGAGGCAATTGAAATGTGGGGTTCGAGTGTTATTAAAATGATGTATCGACCAGATCTTTCAACTCAATTATAACTTTAAAAGAAGCTGGGTATTTTGCCCAGTTTCTTCTTAAAAAATTAATTATGAATAATTCAGAAATCAGAAATGTTACTAAAGAAACACTAAAAGGAAAATATAAACATGTTATGTTGCCTTATATTTTAACGAGCATATTAGTTGGATTAAGTCAATCGAAGGATTTTTACACTTTTGGATATGAAATTTATGGACTTACTTTTGTCGCCACTGTTGGTTCATTGGCTTTATTTATCCAGGGTCCAATAAGTATTGGTTTGGCAACGTATTCTCTCTCAATTGCGAATAAGGTACATTTTAGTTATACTCAAATTGCCTCAGGGTTTAAATATTTTTTTAAAGCATTGTTTTTATTTCTACTGTTTTCAATATTATTTTTTATTGGTCTTATGCTTTTAATAATCCCTGGAATTATCATATTTCTTATGTTTTCTCAAATCTTCTACATAATAGCTGAAAATCCTCAAACGGGTATCATTGATACCTTTAAGCAAAGTGCAAGTTTAATGAAAAATAAAAAGTTTCAATTCTTGGGTTTATGTTTGAGGTATTTTGCTCTTTTTATTTTAGGAATTTTTACTCTAGGTATTTGGTGGTTATGGTTAACACCTCAAATGTATGTGTCATTTGCAATTTTTTATAAAGAGCTTAAGGCTTAAAATTCGTATTTTTGCAGCAAACAACTAACATGACCGCAAAGAGACTATTTTTATATTTTACAGTTCTAATTTTTCTGGCATGTGGCAGTTCCAATGATTCATCTGACACAAGTGGGGATAATGGAAATAATAACGGAGGAAATAATAATGGAGGAAATAATGGTGGGAATGACGATACTAAAGATGAAACAAATTTCTATTTCAGTAACTCTGGGAATGATTCAAATTCTGGATCTCAAAAAAATCCTTGGAAATCATTGTCAAAACTAAGTAATAGTGAACTTTCACCAGGTGATTCAATTTTCTTTAACAGAGGAGATTCTTTTTTTGGCGAGTTGGTGGTTAATGGTTCAGGTACAGCATCAGAGCCAATAGTTTTTACTACTTATGGTTCAGGCGATAAACCAATTATTAGTGGAAAAGTAGGCTCAAGTGGTGGAGGTGATTATCAACAGGCGATTTATGTATTAAATCACGACAATATGGTTTTCGAAAATTTAGAGGTTCAAAATAATCGTCAAGCCCCTAGAACAAATGTAGATAACTCTGACAGTTTTGGTATTCATATCCACAACACTAGTGAAGAGACTTTAAACAATTTTGTTTTTAAGAACATGACTTTTAAAAATGTTTATGCAATAGCCCAAGTTGACCCCTCAGATCAGCAAGCATTCAATCAGTTTGAAGTTGCTGGAATCAGGGTTTTCTCGGATTGGAATAAAGCACCTATTAATAATGTTTTAGTTGAAGACAACTATTTCACCGATCTACAAAGATTTGGAGTTCATGCTAAGCACGCCATTGGTAATAATGCTAATGATAATAGACATACAAATTTTGTTTTTCGAGGAAATGAATTTAAACAAATTGGAGGTACGTGTATACTTCCATCTCGAGTTAGAAATTGCTTGATAGAAAACAACATATTTGATGAGCCCGGTGCAAAGACAAACTCAAGAATGATTGGAAGGGGGAGTGCAGTATGGAATTGGTATAGTATTAATACAATAATTCAAAACAATCAGGCATTGAAAATTAGAGGTGTTTTAGATTCACACGGAATTCATGTTGATCACAGAAATGTGGATACATTTATCCAATACAATTACATGGAAGATTGTGAAGGTGGTTTTGTTGAAATTTTAGGAGGAAATGAGACTTCAGTTTATAGATTTAATATCAGTGTAAATGATGGTTGGAGAAGTAATCCAAATTGGGTCAATAGCAATCACACGATATGGCTTAGTGATAACATTGGGGGACAGGATGGATACAAATCTCAAAACAGTTATATATATAATAACACAGTAGTGATAAATAGGTCTTCTAATCCATATCGAACAGCTATTGATATTCAAGCAAACAATACAAGAATTTTTAATAATATTTTTTATTCAATTAATGGATCAAAAATGGGTAATAAGCAAGTTTATGTGACTGATGAGAACTTATCAATGACTAATAATCTCTTTTTTGGACAAGTTGATTCCAGGTTTAGAGATTATGATGAACAAGGGGTTTTTCAAAATCCAAGTTTTTATGATGAAAGTTTGGGAGAAGCAAAAGGTTACCAACTCCTCGCCACCAGCCCCGCTATTAATTCAGGAATTCCTTATTCTGGAAAATATTCTCACCCTCCAATACCTGTTGGGGATTCTGAGATTTTTTCTGAGGTTGAAGCAATACCTTCAGTTGGGTTTTTTGGCAGGTCATTGAATGTGAACTCAACACCAAATATTGGAGCAAACAATGCGAAAAATGGAGAAATCACAAGTTTATATAATTTAGAAAACCCATTAATTAGAGATTTGTTTAATGGCCAAGAAATCGAATTTAAAAATGTAAATAAGGAATTTAAGTTTAAATTGATGGATATTACTGGGAAAGAAAAGCAAAGAGGAAAAATCAGCAGTTCAAATGCAAAAATCAAACTAGATAATAATTTAGAGAATGGAGTTTATTCAATAATTATTGAAAATGCTGAAAAGAAAATTTCAAAAAAATTTATTTACAGAAAAATTGATTCGTAAATATGAAATGCTTAAAATGTAAACACACTTGGCAAAGATCAAAATGGACAGAGTTCATTTCCTTTTTGGCAAAATGTCCAAAGTGTGGAAGTAGATTTTTATTAAGGTATTAAACTCTTTTAATTCTTAATTGTCTATTAAATAAATGAATTTGTATTAAAAAACATTATATGGAATTAGTAATCAAAAATTTAACAAAAACTTACAGCAACAAAGTAAAGGCTCTTGATAATGTAAGTTTAAAAATCGGAGTTGGTATGTTTGGATTGTTGGGACCAAATGGTGCAGGTAAGTCTACGTTGATGAGGACGATCGCTACAATTCAATCACCAGATGCAGGTGAAATTCACTTTAATGATATTAATGTACTTGATGATCAGTTATCACTTAGAAAAATTTTAGGTTACCTTCCGCAATCCTTTGGCGTATACCCAAAAATGTCAGCGGAACAACTACTAAATTATTTTGCTGTTTTAAAAGGGGTTAGTGATAAAAAAGAGCGTAAAGAATTAGTTAATCAACTTTTAGAGATTACCAACCTTCAAGATGTTAAGAAAAAAAATGTCGATGGATATTCTGGAGGAATGAAGCAAAGATTTGGGATTGCTCAACTATTGCTTAATGACCCAAAACTTATTATTGTTGATGAGCCAACTGCAGGATTGGACCCAGCCGAGAGACAAAGATTCCTAAATGTAATTAGAGAAGTAGGCACAAACTGTGCAGTTATATTTTCTACTCATATTGTTGAAGATGTCAAAGAATTGTGTAATGATATGGCAATCATGAATGGAGGTAAAATATTAAAACATATTAAACCTGCAAAAGCAACTAAAGAAATTTCAGGTAAGATTTGGACAAAATCGGTTAAGAGGGACTCTCTTGAAAAAGCTGAACAAGAGCACAATGTCTTATCTTCAAATTACAATGTAGACAATACAATTAATATTAGGGTATACTCTGACAAAAAACCCGGGGTTGGATTTAAAAAAACTGAACCGCAACTTGATGATGTTTATTTTATAGCCCTAAAAGAAGATCAAAAAAAATAGTAATATGTTCCTTAATATTTTTAAAAATGAAATTAGTTATTGGTTGGATAGACCAGCATTTTATGTTTATTCACTTATCTTTTTGTTCATTGCAGTAATGACCTCAGGCTCTGCAGCTGGTTTATTTGATTCGGTTACAGTTACTGTGGGTTCATCAAGAATTGTGAACTCTCCTTTCGCACTTTCTGGACTTTTTGCTGGCCTAAGTACTTTGGTTGTCTTTTTATATCCCTCAATAATTGGAGTTTCTGTTTACAGAGACTTCAAAAGCGAAATGCATACAATTTTATATTCTTATCCTTTTACAAAGTTGGAGTATTTACTTGCAAAATTTTTCAGCGGAATATTTATAGTTCACATAATTGTATTGTTGATTGCATTAGGAATTGGACTTGGATTTAACCTGCCTGGGACCAATCCAGATTTACTAACAGAGTTTGATATTAAACCATATTTTGATGCATATATAATATACATTTTACCCAATATGTTATTCACCGGAGCGATTGTTTTCGGTATAGTTACATTCACTCGTAACATTTCAGCTGGATTTATATTCGTTATTATTATTTTAATATTACAAGGTTTTCTTGTAAGTTTTGGGCAAGAACAAGAAAATAGATTAGTCGCAGCACTTCTAGACCCATTTGGAGACATGGCTCTGGATTACTATACAAGATATTGGACAGTTGCAGAACAAAATGAACTTTACATTCCAATTAAGGGAGTATTTATTTATAATAGATTAATATGGCTGTCTGTTGGGTTGGCTATTTTTATTTCTATATATAGGCTTTTCACTTTTAGCCAAAACGCATTTACATTTTCATTTAGAAAGAAAGATTCAGTCAGGTTTACAAAATCGAATTTCGGGGGAATTACTAAAATTAACTTACCAAAGATCCAATTAAGTTTCTCAAATAAAACTAAATTCAATTTATTATGGCGTCTTTCAAATATTGACTTTGTATACATTATAAAAAGTTGGCCCTTTATCTCAATAGTAATTGTTGGACTGCTTCTAAACTTAGTTGGTCTTTTTGAATTAGGAAATATTTTTGGTACTGCAACATTGCCTAGAACATGGAGGATGCTAGAAGCAGGAGCTCCATTTACATTAGCAATAAATATTTGTACTTTTTTATACGCAGGTTTATTAATTCATCGCTCCAGGATATCTAATATTAACCAATTAATTGATACCACACCAACTCCAAATTGGATTTTGTTGGGTTCAAAGTTTTTAGCCATTGTAAAAATGCAACTTGTTTTATTATCTCTGATAATGATTACAGGCATTATTTTTCAAATTTACAAAGGATATTATGACTTCCAGATTGGACTTTACTTTTATGAGTTAATTGTCCTAAACCTTATATATTATGTGATTTGGGCACTGCTTTCCTTTTTTGTACAGACTTTAATACCAAACCCTTACTTGGGACTTTTTGTAATGATTGTATTGTTAATTGGCATACCATTAACGAGTGTAGCCGGCATAGAACAATCAATATTTAAATACAATCAAGGTCCAGGTTTTTCCTATTCAGACATGAATGGTTATGGAGCAGGATTGGAAAACTATTTTGTGTATAAAATTTATTGGTTGAGCCTTGGAATAGTATTTTACATACTCACTATTTTATTTTACAATCGTGGAATATCTACAGGAATAAAAGAAAAGTTTAAAATTGCTAAATCTAGATTTAATGGCAAAAATCCATTTTTCTTATCACTTTTCACATTGTTGTTTATTTCAATTGGTGGATATATTTATTATGTAAACAATATCATAAATGTCAGAAAATCAGCCAAGGAACGAGAAATTGAAACAGTAGAGTGGGAAAAAAAATATAAAAAATTTGAGAGTTACAGTCAACCAAGAATTGTTTCGGTTAACGTCAATGTTGACCTTTTTCCAAAATCAAGAAATGTTAGTGCATCGGGAAAGTACGTCATGGTAAATAAAACAAAGGATGTAATTGACAGCATATTTTTAAACCATAATCGCGGTATTAGTACTTTTGAGTTCAGTAAAGAAAATTCTCTGGTTCTAGAAGATACGATTTATCATTTTGATATCTACAAGTTGAAAGAACCATTAATTCCTGGGGATTCATTAAACTTAAACTTTACTGTAAAAAACCAACCCAATACTTTTTTAAGAAATAATTCACCAGTCATATACAACGGAACGTTTGTTAATAATTTCACATTGTTCCCATCACTAGGTTACAGTGGAGGAGAATTAAGAGACGATAAAACAAGAGAAAAGTATGGCCTCCCGCCAAATAAACTAAAACCCCATCCCTCTGATTCAACAGCACTAGGGAATACATACATTTCAAACGATTCCGATTGGATAGATTTTGAAGCAGTTGTGAGTACGTCAAAAGATCAAATTGCCATTGCTCCAGGTTATTTACAAAAAGAATGGATTGAGGAAGATAGAAGATATTTCCATTATAAAATGGACAGTAAAATCTTAAATTTTTATGCATTCAATTCTGCAGACTATCAAGTGGCAAGAGACAAATGGAACGATGTCAATCTTGAAATTTATCACCATAAAGGGCATGAGTACAATTTAGACAGGATGATGAAAGGCATGAAGGCAGCTTTAGAATATTGTTCAGAAAATTTTAGTCCTTATCAACATAAACAAGCTAGAATTATTGAATTTCCAAGAACATCGGGAACGTTCGCCCAGTCTTTTCCCAACACGATTCCTTTTTCAGAAACCTTTGGTTTTATTGCTGATGTAGACGACTCTGATGAAGGAGGTAACGACTTCGCATTTGTTGTTACGGCACATGAGATAGCACATCAGTGGTGGGCACATCAAGTTATAGGTGCTGATGTCCTTGGTGCTACAATGCTCTCTGAAAGCCTTTCTGAATATGTTGCTTTAAAAGTCATAGAACAAGTAAATGGAAAAAACAAAATGAGGAAGTTTTTAAAAAGATCCTTAGATACATATTTGACACAAAGAACCTTTGAAACTAAAAGAGAAAATGCTTTAATGTACAATGATGGACAGGGTTATATTCACTATCAAAAGGGTTCATTAATCTTTTATGCGCTCAGTGATTATATTGGAGAAAAAGTTTTAAATCAAACGTTATCAAAATATGTAGATAAAGTTGCATTTCAATCACCTCCCTACACAACTTCAATTGAATTGGTTGATGATCTGAGAGAAGTAATTCCGGACTCTCTCAATTATGTAATCAAAGATATGTTTGAAACAATCACTTTATATGAAAATAGAGTTTTAAAAGCAGAATCTAAAGAATTAGAAAGCGGAAAATATCAAGTTGATATGGAGTTCAGAGTCAGCAAGTATAGAAATGATGAAAAAGGAAAAATGTTTTATGGAGATGAAGAAAGAGACTCTATTTTCTACAAGTCTGATGATATGATAAAGCCGGAGTATTCAGTGTACTTAGAAGACTATATTGATGTAGGTATTTTTGGAGATGAGGATAATAATGAACTTTATTTAAAGAAACATAAAATTACTTCCATTAATAATAAGCTGTCAATTATTTTGGATGAAAAGCCTGTTGAAGTTGGTATCGACCCCTACAATAAATTGATTGATACGAATTCGGATGATAATAGAAAGAAAGTAGAATCACTTTAAAATGTCAAATAATTATGCACTCATAACTGGAGCCAGTTCTGGAATTGGATTGGAAATTGCAAAGTGTCTTGCGGAAAAAAAACATAATGTAATTCTGACAGCAAGAAGTGAAAAAAAACTAATTCAATTTTCATCTGAAATATCTCAAAATTATGGAGTTAAATCAGATTATATTAAATGTGATTTAAGCGAAAAGGATGCGCCCAAAATGCTTTATGATTTTTGTGAATCAAATGATTACCAAATTGATTACCTCATTAACAATGCAGGTTATGCATTACCAGATTTATTTCATATATCAACTATGGAAGATGAAGAAAAGTTTTTGAGGGTACTGTCAACATCTGTGATAGCTTTAACAAAGATTTTTATACCTAAAATGATGAAAAATGGTCGTGGAAATATAATGATTGTCTCATCAGTAGCTGCGTATGCTCCTCCATCATCAATTCAATCATTGTATGGTCCAGTAAAAACATTTATGAATAGATTCAGTGAATCTTTAAATGCTGTTTATAATAAGCATAAAATATACTCAACTGCTTTATGTCCTGGATATACTGTCACAAATTTTCATACGGCAAGTGGTGTTCAAAATGAGATGGATAACGTACCATCTTTTTTAAAAAAATCAGCAAGAAGAATTGCTGTGGAGGGAGTCAAAGGTATGTTAAATAATAAAAAAGTTGTTGTACCAACTAAAACTTGGAAATTTATTGTTTTTCTTTTAAAAATCGTTCCAAAAAAAATATTCGATATTTTGAGTTCCTTTTTGGCTCCAGGTCGCTATGAGTAAAAAGTTAGTCGTGTTAATATGCTTTTTTGTTTTTGTTTTATACGTTTGGGCAGAGCTCGGGGTGGGGATTTTTTTTCAAGACAATTGGGGAGGTGATTAATTTTTTCTAAATTAAAAGGAATGAAAGAGTTTAAGTCTATTGGGATAAATCGTGATATGCTTGCTGGACTATTGGTTCTTTTCTTGCCCCTATATATAGATTCAATTCAGGATTTATTTACCCAAAATCTAAATATTATTATTCCATGTATAATTTTATATGCTCTATGTTGTATTAATAGCGTTAAAGTTAACAGAGAGGGAATAAGAAAGGAATTATACCTAGCCCCTATTACACTTAAAAAAAAGACTTGGAGAGAAATTAAACATTACGCTCATGTAACAGAAAAATGGAGTGGACAATATGGGACTCAAAAAATTGAAGTATTGTGGTTTATAGATTTTAATGACAAAGTTTGTTTAAGAATTCAAAAAAGTACTAGAAAAAATCTGGATAAAATTCTTGAAATCATTGATAAGTTTGAGGATAAGTATGAAATCAAATTTGATGTAAAAAACCCCTACTTTACAGCATATGGATATAGTAAGGTAAAGTATCCTACAGAAAAATTAGAGGACACAAAAAAAGATGAGAAGTCCAAATAATTATTATAAATTTAAATCATGAAACATATTTTTAATTTTAAATTTGGTTTTTTCTTTTTTGTTGGGATTGTATTAGGGATGTTATATGTCCTAATTTCAGAGTCCAATAAAGTTTCAGAATCTGATGTAAAAGAAAAGCTAGATGAAATTTTCCAAATTGTTGATAATGATGTAGATCTTTTCGGTGAAATTGTGACAGATGATTTTTTCATTTTTGAAAACAGTAAAAGGTACAGCACGGAAGAATTTATTGATTTTGTAAAGTCATTTGATATTATCGAATCTAAAAGAGAATTTAAAAACATAGAAATAGATACTGATTTTAACTCAGCCCATGTAAGTTTAGAACATCACGGAGAATTTGATATAAACACGCCTGATGGAAAAGTTAGACTGATTTTTGATTGGTTGGAAAGCACTTACCTTGTTGAAAAAGACGATGAATTAAAATTTAAGTTCTACTTTTCCGAAGCAATCTTCGACACAATTGTACCAATTAATTAGTTGCCTTCAATTTCGGGATCGTTTTCTAGCTCCTTGTCTTGTATTTTATTTTGAGTATATATGACAGCCAAGAATCCAACTAAATAAAGGCAAAATATTACAAAGCCTACAATAAAAATTATTTTATCATCCATTGCCTAAATCTTTATCATCATTTCTCCGTTGTCGTATTGCAATTGAAAGAGCAAGTATTGATGGAACCCAAATTCCAACAAAAATTCCACTCAGTTTATCACCGCTAAACCAGAGAAAAACAGAAAACAAAAAAGATATAAAGGCTAGTATGATTGGATAGTATTTTAAGAAGAAATTAATCATCACAATAATTTAAGCAAAAATTATGCAGAATATTATTAATTATTTTTTTTTATACTTTTTATAAATCTCTAAACTTCCCAATATAAAGATTAAGATAATCCATAAGTAAACAAATATTTCACTCTTATACCCCATCTTTAAAAAATTTATTGAATAATCCTACTTTAAGTTGTGTTCCACCAATAATTATAGCAGCAGTTATTATAATTATATTTTTAATTATATACTGACCTTCCAGTGTAGGTAAAAAAGGATTTGAGTTTTGAAATGTAACTTCAGGCAGAATTACTAGTGGTAAAAAGGTACCTGTCATCTGGATTAGAAGTAGAACCATAGCAATCAGTGTTGTTCTTTTAAACAAAAAGAAAATTGCAATGAAAACTTCCCAAACACCAATAATTATTGTCCAGGTTGCAGCATCCAAAAAAGGCATCCAATACACCGTGTCCATAACTAGTTCTTGTGCTGGAGATAAATCAATAATTTTTAAAAACCCAAACCAAAAAAATATGATAAATAAAGGAATTCTGACTAGGTAGTCATTGGTGTTAAAGTTATACATTGAATAGCAGTTAGTTTAGAGTGAAGATAGTGCTTCTTTTTGAGAAACAACAGAGTGTCTCAAATCCCTTCTTATATCTTTTTGAACAGTTCTTAAATATTTCTTTCTCTTTTTTTCAGAAACAAAGGGTACCGACCAGAATTGCTTTGTTTTTGTAAAGAGGGATAATCTCCATCCAAAAACAAAAGTGTACACACCCATTACAAGTCTTAGTTTTACTGAATTTACATAAAGGGTTCTAACAGGAAGTGAGGGTGCTCCATGAGTGATATAGGTTCGCACTTTTTTATCTTTTAAAAACGGTACAGGATAAGCGTAGGTTTTCGTGACATTCACAAACTTATATGCAAATCCAGGGGTAAATACCTCGTCAAAAAAAACTTCCATTCTAGGAGTCAATCTGAACCACCAAACTGGTGAAACGATGTATATTCTTTCACACCAAGTAACAAGTTTTTTATACTTTTCAATGAGCTTAGTTCTTGGGCGGGTAAAACTATCCCTGTATAGATCTATTATCTCAAGTTCTTCACCTTTATTACTAATTTCAGAACAAATCGTTTTAAAAATCCCGTTATGGCAAAAAGAATTTTTGTCAGGGTGCCCTATAACGACTAAATTTTTCATTTCAATAACACAGTGTTCAAAACATGTGCCATTATTATTTATAAGTTTTGATGAAATCTAATCTTGAAGCAAATGCCACCCAGTATTTAGGAAATTTTCTGTATAATTTTTGTAAAAGCATTTGATGTCCAATTTCTTTAACCCAACTAATCATACTTTCGTCAGAGCAATAAAATTGAACGGTAAATGTAGAACCTTGGATGTTTGTGGGGTTTTCCTCAAATGTAACTTTGAGTAAATCTACTTGGTGAACATTAGCTGAAATTTCTGGAAGCAAAACCATATCAATATGTTCAATCCAGTTTTTTTCAATTTCTTTTTCAACTATAAAAGTTATATTATATATGTGCATTTCAAATTAAATTAATCAAAACCTAAACCATTTTACTAAATTCAAATTAATTTTATCGTCAAATAAAATGAATCATTGAATAAATTTCTATCAGATATTATTGAGAGAGAACTCAAGGTATTTTACTTCAAAGCTTTTAAACGAAGGTCAAAAAGTTTAGAAACATTAGACTTAATTAAAGAATGCTACTTAGATCAAATAGATTTTTTCAATAATTATCTAGAGAAGCTTTTTAAATCATTCAAAGAAAATAGAAGAAAAAGCCTTTTGGTTGAAGATTTAGTTCAACTCAAAAATTTTGAAGGATGCAATAAAAAGATCATGAAATCCATAGTTTCAGAAATAAAAAAAATTGATGAGTCAGTCGATTTTGATTCAGATGAAACAAAGGATTTATTCGAATTCGATGATTAGATGGCATATTATTTGAAAAAAATTAAAAAAATTTAATATGAAATCAATAGACAAACCAATGTGTGGATGTGGAAATACATCAAATCCCAATGGTTATTGTGATGGATCACACAGTAAAAAATAATGAGTAAAATTTTAGCATTTGGAGCGAGCTCCTCGAAAAAATCCATAAATAAGAAACTTGCTGTCTATGTGGCAAGTTGTATTCCTAATGCAGATGTAAACATCCTCGACTTGAATGATTATGAAATGCCAATTTATAGTATTGACAGAGAAAATGAAGATGGTATTCCAGACCTAGCACACAGATTTAAACAACAATTTAAAAACTCAGACGCTGTTGTAATTTCTTTTGCAGAACACAATGCCTCTTATACCAGTGCTTTCAAAAATATATTTGACTGGATATCAAGAATTGATAAAAATGTATGGTATAACAAACCAATGTTTTTATTAGCAACATCAACAGGCGGGAATGGAGCTGTTATAGTTCTTGAAGCAGCATTTTCTAGGATAAGTAGGCGTAATACAAACCATATTTCAACTTTTTCTCTACCAAACTTTAATGAGAACTTTAATGATAACTTGGGAATAACCGACCCTAAACTTAAATCTATTTTTGAATCCAAACTCAATGAATTTATCTCTAAAATATAAGCAGGATGGGTGTTAGTGTTTATAAAAAAAGTGATCAAGCAAGCGGAAGCTTTAATCAGGGCGAAATTTTAGAAAAAAAACCCATTGGTTTTCCTCAAGATGGAGGCAAATTAAAACCTTATTCGAATATATTTTATTGGGCTCATGCGTGGACACCTTATGAAAAAAGTACAATTGGACTTCATCCTCACAGGGGTTTTGAGATATGTAGTTTTGTTTTGAAAGGCAAAATAAATCACTTTGATACTGTGCAAAATAAATGGATACCACTTGATGAGGGAGATGTTCAAGTAGTACGTTCAGGAAGTGGAATATCCCATTCCGAGGAAATTTGTGATAACTCTGAAATTTTTCAAATTTGGTTTGATCCGGATCTTTCAAAAACTTTAATTAAGGAAGCATCATATAGCGATTACAAGTCAAATGAATTTGCAGTAAACACTACAAAAAATAAAGTCGTGAAAAATATAATAGGCGGTGATTCACCAGTCCAAATTGATTCTGAAGGAGTTAGTGTAAATGAATATTGTTTTGAAATTGGAGATCATCTAATTGATATTAATGAAGGTTGTGTTCATTCTATATTTTTGATTGAAGGAGTAATGTCTTTTAATGGAACTGAATACTCTGAGGGAACTTTTTTTACTGTTCAATTAGAAAATTATTTCCAAATTAAAGTATTAGAAAAAGCAAAAGTTTTTGAAATTATATCACCTATTAATCCAAGTTATAGTACTTATTCCTAAGCAAAATTGTATGGCATAATACTTGAAAACAATACAATTATGAAAAACTTCTTTGTTATGCTTCTTATTTTTAACTCAATTTCTTGTTCAGAAGAATACCCTAATGATAATGATAGAGACCAAAATCTATCTGACATAATTGAGTTGCCAGCTCTTCGAACTAATTCAGGTTTTAATCAGCCTTATCGAATTTTAAAAACAACAATTTCTGATTCAGCAGTTTTTGATAAAAATTATGGAAATCTAGAAATCAGTATTGGTTACGTACTAAGATATTATTTTTACACAGCTATTGATCTAAATTCCGACAAAAACGAATTAATTAGTATGGATAGATCAACATTTACAATGCCAGACACATCTGATTCAGTTGAACTCATCAGAGCTGCCATCTCAGAAATTAGTAATATGACATTTGGATCACAAGAAAATGAGGAATTCATCAGTAAATATTTTGATGGATGTATAGATTTAACAAAGATTAATAAAAATTGCATTGCACCAACTGTTGTAGACCCTGTTTGTGGTTGCGATGGTTTTACTTACAATAACTCTACCTTGGCTGGATGTGCTGGACTAATCAGTTATAGCTTAGGATCATGTGACTAAAGATGTTCTTTCCATTTTGTTATAAATGTAAAGAATAATTAATCCGAAAACTATTCCGCTTATCAATAGAATTACACTGGTTAACCCAACTGCATTAAATGACAATCTTAAAAGTATGGTTGATATGATAAAACCGGTATTTCTAACCAGTTGTGAGTATCTTTCTGTGTATTGAAAAGAAATCAATAAAATAAATACATCAACCAAAATTAATATTCCAAAAAATTCCACAAAAAATAAATAATCAATATTTGGAGAGCCCTCTCCACCAATAAATATAGCACCGTACCAATCTATAAAACTAAATACACAAAGAATAATTAATGTAGGAATTAATAAAAGACTAATTAATCTTTTGTAACCTAGGAAACGCTCCAAGTTTTGATGAACAGGCAGTTTCGGTAAATTTTCCTTCAACTTTTTAAACATATATATTAGATAAAAAACAATTAATACACCTGTCAAATCATAAATCAATTGAAGGTTATTTTCATTTAAAATCCAATTATCAGAAAGATTAACATCAGGGATATCTTTAAATATTTTTCTTATTAAAATGAGAGACATAATCTCAAATTGCTTTGCTATGGAGGTTGTAAATGATCTAGGCAAATAATAGATTAATAGAAATGCCTCATATATTAAGATGAAAGAAAAAGGGGTGTAAATTGCTGAAATTGGATTTACAAATAGGCTACCCTGAAAAAATGATAGATCTACGTAGCCCTTGTTATTTAATAATATTAGAACCAAGTGAATTATAAATCCAGCCGTAGCTAGAAATAAGATAATTTTTTCAAATGTTTTTAAATTCCTATCTGAAAAAACTTTTTTAAAAACACTATTAATTTTTTCAGTCATAAATTCTCTAATATTTTGTAAATATTTACTAATATTAACATCACAAATATATAAGTTAATTTAAACTAATATTTAAAAGACATGTTTTCCAAATTTAAAAAGTCAGATAAATTGCTTTTAATTGCAGTATTAATTTCATTTGCTTTATCTGTTGGATTATGGTTTAATGGTTTTAAGGAAGAAGGTTTTTATGTAGGATTATGGGTCCCCTCAATATTAGCTTTTGGTTCATACGTTAAAAGCGTATATAAATAGTAATGGAATTGTATTTATTTATAATTGGTTTTTTGGTTAGTTGTTTGGTGATTGCAAGTGTATTTCTAGTTAACAAAGAGGAAAAAGATAAGTACAAGGATTCAGATCAAGCTAATGAAATGGACTATGATGGAATGGGAAACTATGGTAGATTTCCACAAAAAAATTAGTCTACTTTTTTCTTGCTGCTATAAAACTTTTTACAAAATAAATCATTGCTAACAATGATGTTCCACACATAAATAATACTCGGAATAGACCAATACCACCTGACTCTAATGATTTTGGCAATCTCATTCCTAAAAGTGCAAATAGGATCAATAGTGTTAACAGTACGGCAATATGTGCAATAATTTTATTTTGATTTTTAACTCCACCAGTGCAGGCTAAAAGAATAGCCCCAAAAGCAGTTGGAATTAGTGCTGTAATTGATGATCCATCAATATAGCCCCAAACGCCAAAAACAATTAATGAAATGGAATTGATAAGATTTGCTTTGTATGCATTCATAATACATCAAATTTAAAACTTTATTTATAAAGTATACGGAATTACGGCTTTTCTGTTTTTTGGATAATTTTTAAACTTTTCGTTGTACCACTCATGATGATTTAGAGCCCTTGGTATCAAGTTGAATGAAGTCCAAAGGAAAAAACTTAACGAAGCTATGCTAGGAACAATTATAAAAAAGCCAAACCATTCAATAATCTCACCCAAATAATTTGGACAAGAAACCAATTTAAATAATTTACCTTGTGGAATTTTGTAGCCCATTTTCTGTCTCCTTAATGAAATTAATTTGTTGTCGGATGTTATATTAATTAACATCCCAATAAAAAATATTAATACACCAACGATAATATTAAATTCAAAAAAGTTTGTTTGTGAAACATTAAGTTGAACATGATAGCCATTAAACAAACCATTAATCGAATTAAAAGCAAAAGCGCTCAGAACTATGGATATTGGAATTTTCTTTTTTTTAGTGTTTATCCTCAAGGGAAACACAATGGTTCTATTGAAATAATGTAATAACCAAAGACAGGCAATGAATACTGCAAATGAATTATTGAGGTTCTGTAAACTTAAGATCGGCATAATAATTAATGCAGGCATTTCCATAATAAACCAACCAAACGAGTTATCAATTAGAATCCCACGTTTTTTTTTAACGTGTCTTCCATATGGTGCCCTTGTTTTTGAATATATTAAATAAAGAAAGGTTATTAGCCCCAAGGTTATCCAGCATAAAATCAAAAACTCAAAATTTTTAAAAAAAAAATGGCCCATCAATGAGCCATTAAATTATAAATATTTATTGAATTTTATTTTTCTAGACTAACTATTGCTTTGATTAAGTCAAGAATCCTATCAATTGACTCATCAGATAATCCTGAATTCTTTAACTTTTTAATATATTTTTTACTTGGTTTAAATTTTGATTTATCATTGGAGTTTGAAAACTCTAATCTAATTTCCCTAACCGTACTAAAAACCTCTCTGAAATTTTCTCTATTAATTCCTTGATCTCTTAAGTATTCTATAATTTTTTGAAATATAGGATCGCCGACATCTGGTCTTGCAGGTCCCTGACGTTTAGTTGACTTGTCAAAATTTGATTTGGTTCGATTTTCGGACCTTAATTTAATTAATTTTTTAGCTAGATCTTTTAGCGATTGCCTCTGCTTCTCACTATAGTTTTCCAATTTTTCTATTGATTCTTCTGAAATTTCCATTTCATTAACATATTCCATCATAACTTTTCTAACAAGATTCATTGAGTTTTGAATCTGGTCATCTTCAATTCCAATCTTTTTCATGTATTCGGAGACCATTTGTCTCATTTTTTCCCTGTCCTGAGTATAGACATTGGTATAACTTAAAAGCAATGCAAGTATTACAATAAATTTTTTCATTTTATTAATATGTTTTATATATAAGATACTAAATAAAGGTAAAGGTTTAAATTTGTAATAATTATGGAGATAGATATTTTTCAAATAGATGCCTTTACGTCTGAATTATTTAAAGGGAATCCAGCATGCGTAATGCCATTAGATGACTGGTTGCCTGATGAATTATTATTAAATATTGCCAAAGAAAACAATGTGTCAGAAACAGCCTTTTTTGTAAAAAAAAATAATGGTTTTTATCTTCGTTGGTTTACACCAGAAATTGAAATGGATCTGTGTGGTCATGCAACGCTAGCAACTGCCCACTGTTTAAAAAACCATCTAGACTATAAAGAAAATCAGGTCACCTTTGATTCAATGAGTGGAGAACTAATTGTTAAATTTAATGGAGATTATATTCAAATGGATTTTCCACACAGAAAACCAATAAATTCTGAGCTGCCAAGAAACATTATGGATTCTTTAAGTATAAAACCAAACAAAGTTTTAAAATCAAGAGATTACATTTTGATTTATGATGACGAAGAGCAAATTAAAAACATTGAAATTGATAAAGATTTATTTGACAAAATAAATTTAGATCCAGGGGGTGTTGTGATTACATCCGAGGGAAATGAATCGGATTTTGTTTCAAGATATTTTATCCCTCAATGTTCTTTTTTTGAGGATCCAGTTACAGGGTCTACACACTGTTCATTAGTCCCTTACTGGAGTCAAATACTCAAAAAAAATAAACTTAAAAGCATTCAATTATCTGAGCGAGGTGGGGAGATGTTTTGTGAAGATTTAGGCAATCGGGTTGTAATTAACGGAAAAGCTAAAACCTACCTCACAGGAAAAGTTATTTTATAGTGGCTTTTTTTCTTTTAATATAGTTGTTAGATATACACCAGAAAAAATTAGCATTGAGGCAACAAAAATTGTTATTGTTATCGTATCAGATTTTGTGAAAATTGCAAATAATACACCAATTATAGGTTGTAAATACATAAATACAGCAACCTCAGTTGAAGACAATTTACTTAATGCAAATGCATTAAATAGGTACGTCAAAAATGTGGTACAAATAACTACATACATCATTGGTAGGATGGCTTCCTGGACTGGCAGGTTAGTCCATTCAACATTTAAGAACTGATTAATTCCTAAAGGAAAATTAAAAATTAATCCAATTAGAAAAAGCCATTTTAGCAGGGTAATTAAATCATATTTTTCTGCCATTGGTTTAACTATAATTAAGTAGTATGCATATGAAATACTATTTACAATAAATAAAAAATTTCCAAGTGGAATATTTCTACCAACTGAACTATTTGTATCGGCAGTTATAATTAAAATAAGAGCACCAATAAATCCTAAAAAAATTCCAAATATTTTAAAAAAATTTATTCTTTGTTTGAACATTAAAAAAGATAAAATCACAACAAATATTGGAGACACTATGATTAATATTGAACTATTTACAGGCGTTGAGTAGTCCAATCCTGCTATGAAAGCAGCAATGTTAATACTCATGCCGAATAAACCACACTTAAGGATTGTAAATCGATCTTTTTTTTCAATTGGCTTGCCTTTTATAAAAAAGCTTAATGTCCAGAAAATTACAGTAGCCCCCAAAACCCGGAGAAGAACAAGACCTAATGAACCAATGTAAATAGGCATTATCATTTTTGCAATTGTGTGATTTAGGCCATATATAGTTGTAGCCGTTGTAGCAGCCAATAATGCCAGAACTTTGGTGCGATTCAATCTTTATTGTTTTTGATAAGTTTAGCAATATATTTCCCTATCATATCAAATTCAATATTCACAGTTGATCCAACATTAAGAGATTTGAAATTGGTGTGTTCATAAGTGTAGGGAATTATGGCAACAGAAAAGTTATGCGGACCTGATTCAACAACTGTTAAACTCACACCATTGACAGAAATAGATCCTTTACCAACAGTAATATTATCAGATTCATCATAATCAAAGTTGAAATACCAACTTCCGTTTTCCTCTGTAATATTGCTACATTTTGCCGTTTGATCTACATGTCCTTGAACAATATGACCGTCAAGCCTGTCTCCAAGTTTCATGGCTCTTTCTAAGTTAATTAAACTCCCAACTTTCCATTCTTTTACGTTACTTTTTAGAGAGGTTTCTTTTATTGCAACAACCGAGTGTGTGGATTCAGTTGCTTCAACAACTGTAAGGCATACTCCATCATGTGATAAACTTTGATCTATTTTTAGTTCAGAGGATATTTTGGATTTTATGGTAAAGATTATGTTATTACCTTCTTTTTTAATTTGCGTAACCTCACCAATAGTTTCTATTATGCCTGTGAACATATAATTGTATATTTACAGGCCCAAAAATACACAATAATAATAAAGGCATGTTAAAAAATTTAAAACCGATTGTTGGAATTTCTGTTGGCGATCCAAACGGTATTGGTATTGAGGTAATCCTGAAATCTTTAAAAGATCCATCAGTACTAGAAAAATGTTTTGTTGTAGTTTTTTCAAATTTCGAATTGATTCAAAATCAGATGCGCTTTTTTAATATTCATTTGCCCTTGAAAGAGGTTGATGATTTTAATAGTTTTGATTCACGCTGTGTAAATATATATTCTATTAATAATAATGAAATAACTGTTTCACATGGTAAGTTGACTGATAAGGGTGGACATTATTCTAGAGATTCCTTATTCAAAGCTGTTAAAGCTTTAAAAAATAAAAGTATTGATGCTTTAGTTACAGGACCAATTAATAAAAAAAACATACAATCTGACGATTTTCAGTTTAAGGGGCATACAGATTTTCTTGATAACGAGTTTAAAGGTAAGAGTTTAATGTTCATGGTTTCCAAGGATATAAAAGTTGCTCTATTAACAGAACATATTCCTTTAAGTAGTGTTAAAGATCATCTAAATGAAAATTTAATTGAATTTAGAATTAAACAAGTTTTTAAGTCCTTATTGAGTGATTTTGGAATTAAAAGACCTAAAGTTGCTGTCTTATCAATCGATCCACATGTTGGTGATCAAGGTGTGATTGGAAATGATGATGAAAAACTTTTAAAACCAGTTTTAAATAAACTTATGGCAGAATCCCATGACATTAAAGGCCCCTTTGCAAGTGATAGTTTTTTTGGATCTCATTCATACAAGAATTTTGATGCAATTGTTGCCATATACCACGACCAGGGATTGATTCCGTTTAAGACATTAACATTTGGTAAGGGTGTAAATTTTACTGCTGGTTTAGATATAGTTAGAACCTCACCTGATCACGGAACAGCGTATGATATCTCTGGGAAAAATATTGCCAATTATGATTCATTTAAATCTGCAATATTTACATCTATAGAAATTGTAAAAAACAGAGGAAAAAATTAGTATATTCGCATTCCAATTTTCTAAAAAATGAGCAAAACAAAGGCTTTTTCGGTTAAGTTTATTGGTTTAAAGGAAGGGATTCATAATTTTCAGTATCCATTATCCAAATCTTTTTTTGAAACTTTCAATTATTTTGATTTTAATAGTGTTGATATTAATATCGATTTAGAGTTAGTTAAAAAACCTACAATATTAGAATTAAATTTTAAGGGGAATGGTAGTGTTAATATAAACTGTACACTCACGAATGAACCTTTTGATTACCAAATTACTTCAAATTTAAACTTACTTGTAAAGTTTGGAGATATATATGATGCTGACAATGATGAGCTTTTAGTTTTGCCTCACGGATCACATTCAATTGATCTAGACCAATATTTCTATGAAATGATTGTTTTATCTATGCCCATAAGAAATGTTCACCCAGATGTGGAAAATGGGACCTTAGACTCTGAAATATTAAATAGATTAAAAGAATTTGACATTAATAAAGAAAAAAATAGTAATTTCGACGCTCGTTGGGATAAACTAAAAGAATTAAAAAAGTAAATCATGGCGCATCCAAAGAGAAAAACATCAAAAACTAGAAGAGATAAAAGAAGGACACACTATAAAGCTTCTGTATCTCAAATAGCTACTGACAAAACTACAGGTCAAGATCACTTGTATCACAGAGCTCATTGGCATGAAGGTAAACTTTATTACAGAGGTAAGGTTTTAGTTGATACTACAGAAGAAACCGAGTAGTTATTTTTTTAAAGTCTCTTCCATAAAATCTAGCGCAAATTTAAAAGCTTTTTTCCTGGCCACGGGGTTCCCTCCCAAAGTAACACCCTTTTCAACGCAAAAAAGAAATCCGATTTTCTGCATAAAAGGTGAGGACATTGGTAGTGATAAGTAATTCATTAAAACATCGCCATCCTCAGTCAACTTAAATAAACAGTCCTTAAAACTCAAACCATCTTCATTTTGCTCAAGTGGTGATTTACTGTCAAATGAATGGTGCGCTCGTGGATAAATTGTCAACCCAACATTGCCCTTTTCATTTATTTTCTTTACAAATTCAACACAGGGTTTAGAGGGTGTCCAGTTGTCAATTTCCCCGATCAAAATATGAACTGGAGCATCAGTAAAATCTGTATTTTCAGGGTCAACAAAGCAAGGCGGATAAATGGGTAGGTGGGATGCAAAAGAGACATCCTTTGTTATCGCATTTTTAATTGGGAGCCATCCCGAAAATAATGAAACAGCACCACCTAGGCTCCAACCAGTAATTGAAACCCTTTCTTTATCAATATTTGGATGTTGTGACAACTTTTCTAACGCTCGATATGCATCTAAGATCATCATTGCTGTTGTAACCTCAACCTGAGATCCCACTGTTGATTCAACATCTCTGCTTTTAAAGCTTTTTAATTCAAAAGTTGCAAAGCCCGATTGTTGATACATATCTAAATACTCATAATGATGATCACGCCAAGCCAAACTTCCCGCAACACCAATGATTAGTGGATATTTTCGATTTGAAAGTGAGTCAGTTGGTAATGTAAGAATCCCATAAACTTCTTGTTTCTCTTGATTATTTAAATCATTAATCACGTCGCTCATTGCAAACGGGTTGGCACTTTCAAAATAAATCTCTTGTTGGATTTGAGATTTTAAAAGAGAAACATTAAAAATGAATACTAAAACGATTTTATAATAAAATCTTCTTTGTTTAAAACACATTAGATTTAATTAAATAATCTATAAAGAATTTGCATCAAATTCTATTATAGAGTAAGCTTTAACTGAGCCTGTAGGAGCTAACTTTGTGCCCGCAGGAAACCACATTTCATTTTCTATAGTTGAAACTTTTTGAGATTCAGTGTTACTGGTTTGATGCCCCACCTCTAGGAATATATGGTCTCTATCATTGATATTTACATAGTAGTTTTTATAACGCCAACGCTCATATCCTTGTAGAGTCGCATGCTCTTTTATCAATACAGTTGATAATTCCCATATTTTACCTGGTGGAACAACAGCAGGTTCTGTAATAAGTTTCACTGTAAATAAATTCTGTCTGTGAATTTTTACAACAAGTTTATCAATATTACGGTTTTTAGAACTATTTATTGAAATGGATGAATTAGTTTCAACCCAAACAGAACCTTTAATCATATTATAGTTAAAAGAACTTCCAGTTTGTGTTTGTATACCCCCCTGCTGAAACCATTCTCCAAATAAATATTCTTCACCATCAATTACAAATCCATAATTATTATCACTAATCATAAAACTTCCGTTGCTTTCAGCAATAAAGGGATTATACTCCATCACGTATCCAGATATCTCACCAACAAATCCACTTGGAATTGTATAGGATTGACCTTTTTCAATAATGACAACATCATATGGAACTGCCGATCCGCTAGGACTAATATTACTAGAACTTGAAGATCCATCTTCACCACCGCTATTGGATGAAGATGTGGAACAATTATAGTTAATAAATGAATTAATAATTTTAGATCTAGTATAACCTGCACCAGCAGTTGTCCAGTTAACAGGCGTGTATGTCAAAATAATTCTGTCAATTGTTTTATTTGATAAAATCTCCAAGTTCATTCCATATTCATTTGGACCTTCCACACCACCTCTATTATATATTTTACCTCCAATGTTACTGTCAAATCTATTGCCTTTATAATAAAAGGTCGTGGTTCTTGGTTCACTTATGGCTCCCAATAAGGGAAAACCTCCACCCTTTCTTTTTGGGTCGTATCCGGAACCTGAATTACCCATCCACCAGTACTGCTCTAACTTGATACTAAGATCTAGTAAGGCTCCACCACTGTCATATCCTACGATAGCCAGTTCGTATTCAGGCAACCTTTCTTGACCTGTTGAACTAATAACAAACTTATTTGTATTCAAGCTGTTAAAAACCATGTTTGTTCCCTCAATATTTGATGAAAGCAATCCAGATGCTACGCCAGGATAAGCTGGATAGTCAGGATCATGTGTTATCCCTGACGCATCCATGGTGGTTTCCACAACACCTAAAATATCAAAACTAAAACAATTTGATCCTAAACCAGATCCATCATCTCCATCCTGACCGTCAACTCCATCTTCCCCATCATTCCCGTTGCATATATACTGGGTTTGTGTTACCTCTCCTGAATCCAGTGTTCCGTTAGAGTCAATATCAAGCCCACTTTCAATTTTAATCCCACCAGAAACACAGTTAGAACCAGCAGCTTCTATGCTTGTCAATATCAATGAATTTAGACCAGCACTTCCAGTCTGACCGCTTGATCCATCAGCCCCATCATTTCCGTCATCACCTTTATCTCCCTTAAGTGAATCAATAAAATCTTGTTCACTTCCTGAATTACCAGCATCTAGCCATATCTGATATGCGCTTTTCCCATCCTCACCGTCACGACCTTCCTGACCAGGTGCAAATAATGCAAACGGAACAGATGTTAATTCTTGTTTACTTATTTCACTGAAATCACTACATGCTGCAGTAGTATCCAAATTAACTGTTAGTGATTTTGATTTTTCACTCCACACAATTCCGTTCCAATTTCCAGCATATCCACCAGCAAAAACACCCCCACTACCTATTATAATATTAACCATTCCATATTGGTCTGTCGTTACTGTTTGGTATTCAGAATACTCAATTGCACCATTCTCATCATTGATAATAAATTCAAGACAAATACTGGTATTTACCAAAGGTGAGTTTTGGTTATTGTAACCTGGAAGTTCCTCCCCACTTGGATTAATAATAAGTGCTTGATAACTGATTCCATTTCTTTTTTCTTGAGAAAAAATTGAAATGGAGAAAAAGATAAATAATAGTTTTAATAGATTTTTCATATTAATATAGTTGTACAATTACACCAAAATTTAATTGAGTTGTATTAAAGGATAAAGATTCACCATTAACAGCCCCTTTCATTCTAACTGACTTCATGAAATGGAACCCTCCAGATAATCCTACAGCTTCAGAAACATTAAATATTACATTTCCACCAAACTTGGGACTAATAAATAATCCTTTGAACTCATCATTCTCAGTTAGATTATATGTTGAGCCTCCTATTTTTTGATTTCCATTTAAAAGTGTTTCAAATCCAAATCCTCCATCTACTGAAGCGGTGAAATTAACATTGGAAAAAACTATATACTCAACATGAGCCCTTAGTCCGAGATATTGAGTTTCCCAATCATAGTTGTCAAAGGTATTTCCACCTGTTGCGTTATATTGACTCAAAGACAATCCAGTTTTTAATTTAAGTTTAGAATATCCTCTTGAACCACCAGACCTACGATTGTCTAACGGAATTCCATATCCAATCTCAAAGTAAGATCCGCTTGATGATTCAAGATTCCCATTAGTTGTTCCTTGACTATTTTTATAGTCATAATTTGTCATATTAATACCTGTATTAAAATATGCATATTGCCCTGAAAGATAGAAGCTAACAAATACGAATATTGTAGTTATAGTTTTTTTCATTTTTTGATAATTTTTGTTGAATAATTTATACCTGGTCCAGTTAACCTAAATATATATTCAGTGCTGATCAGGTTTTCTAGTTTTAGTCTAAGGATTTCACCAAAATCACTCGCAAAGTAGGAATCAATATATCGTCCAGCAATATCGTATATATCAACCCTAATTTCACCTGGTTTAATATTTTCAAACTCAAAATTCAAATCATTTAGGAAAGGATTAGGAAAAGCTAGAATATCAAAAATATGTCTCCTATGTCCATCGTCAAACAGATTTAAAGGTTGCTGAAAACCTTGAAATACAGTTTGTTTTTGAGAATTATAATTACCAATTGGACTTAATTGTCCAATCGACTGCAGAACTAAGAAATCATTGGTGTTGGTGTTTGAACTACTTATACCAATAGAAGAATGATGTAATTGTCCAAAAGAAGAGATTGAAATAAAAAAAATTAAGAAAAAGATTTTCATTATAATTTTTAGATAAATTTTAGTTAAAAATTACATAATCTTTGCAAAATTTAATCACAATTCTGTTTTTTTTATTAAAATTTTTATAAAAAGTTACACTTAAATAAAAAAAACATAAATATTGTACAGATTATAAAAAAAAATTAAAAAAAAAGTATTTTTTTAGTCTAAATACATCAAATATTGTTTTTTTAATAAGAAAATCTCTTT